>JAPLSF010000055.1 GCA_026398785.1 Pseudomonadota bacterium
GGCACGACCAGGTCGAGGTTCGCGAATTCGTCGACGATGATCGCGTTGTTGCCGCCCAGTTCAAGCAGCGACTTGCCGAGGCGCTGTGCCACGCGCATGCCGACATCGCGGCCGACGGCGGTCGAGCCCGTGAACGAGACCAGATCCACGCGCCGGTCTTCGACGAAGCGGATCGCAAGCCCGGTGCCTGCGTCGATGAAGAGTTGGAAGATCGGCGGCAGGCCGTGCCGCTCGAGCACGCGGTTGCACAGGTGCTGCACGGCGACGGCGCAGAGCGCGGTCTTGGGCGAGGGCTTCCACACGGTCACGTTGCCGCAGATGGCCGCGAGGAATGCATTCCACGACCACACTGCGACCGGAAAGTTGAACGCGCTGATCACGCCGACCACGCCGAGCGGGTGCCACTGCTCGAACATGCGGTGATTCGGACGCTCCGAATGCATCTGCACGCCGTAGAGCATGCGCGACTGGCCGACTGCGAAGTCGGCGATGTCGATCATCTCCTGCACTTCGCCGTCGCCCTCGGGCTTGATCTTGCCCATCTCGAGCGAGACCAGGCTGCCGAGTTCCGACTTGTACTTACGCAGTTCCTCGCCCATCAGGCGCACGGCTTCGCCACGCTTCGGCGCGGGCACCGCGCGCCAGGCCCGCGCTGCCGCGGCGGCCGAGGCCATCACCTGTTCGTACTGAGCGGGCGTCGTGGAGCGGACGCGCGCAATCACTTCGCCCGTGCTTGGATTGATCGACTCGATGACGCTCGCCGACGCATCGTCCAGCCAGCCGCCCTTGCCCGACCACGTGCCCGCGTTGGTCTGCGTGAGCCCCAGGCTCTTGAGGAGTGCATCGATCATCGGGCACCTCCGGCGACACGCTGCTGGCCGGTCGTGCCGGCCGCGATCATGCGCGAGGAAACTTCCTTGCCGCCGCCGTCGGAGTAGTGCCTGCCGAAGCGGTTGCCGAGCACGTCCACCAGGCTGAAGTCTTCCTGGCGCACGAAGCCGTGGTAGCGGCCCGGGTTCTGCATCACGAGGTCGACCACGGCGCAGATGCCGGCCGCGGTCGTGACCTGGATCGCTGACCACAGCCGGCCCGCGATCACTTGCGGATAGATCTTGCTGACGTAGTTCTCTTCACGCAGTTCGCCGTGCTGCCGGCCTGCCACCGCGACGTAGACGATCACGACGTCCTGCAGCGTCTGCGGCACGGCGTTTTCGAGCACGCGCTTCAGTGTGGCGCGGTCGAAGTTGAGCTTGAGGTCGTTCATCAGCAGGCGCATCTGCGCACAGTGACCCGGGTAGCGGATGGTCTTGTAATCCATCGTCTGCGCCTTTTCGCCGTAGGTCTCGGCGAGCGAACCCAGGCCACCGGACGTGTTGAACGCCTCGTAGATCATGCCGTCGATCTCGATTTCCTCGAGTCCCTCGAGCGGGGCCACTTCGACCGCGCGACCATCGACGAGCGCTTCGCACGGATTCCCGTACTCGTTGATCAGGCCGTCGGTGGACCAGGTCAGCGAGTACTTGAGCGCATTGTTCGGATGCTGGGGCAGGGCGCCCACCCGCAGCTTGACGCTGCGGATCTCGTCGAAATGCTGGATCAGCGCGTTGGCTGCGCAACTGATGAAGCCGGGGGCAAGACCGCACTGCGGCACGAAGGCGCGCGTGGAACCTTCGGCCACCTTGCGCACCGAGCGGGTAACCGCGACATCCTCGGTCAGGTCGAAGTAGTGAGCGTTCACCTTGCGCGCGATCTCGGCC
>JAPLSF010000120.1 GCA_026398785.1 Pseudomonadota bacterium
GGCTACCTGCCGCAGGAGGCGTCGGTGTTCCGCAAGCTGTCCGTCGAGGACAACATCCTGGCGATCCTCGAGACGCGAGCCGACCTCGACGACGACGACGCGCGCCTTGCCGCGCTGGATTCGTTGCTCGAGGAGTTGCACATCGGCCACATCCGGTCGAGCAGCGGCATGAGCCTGTCGGGCGGCGAGCGCCGGCGCGTCGAGATTGCGCGCGCGCTGGCCGCGGAGCCCCGCTTCATCCTGCTCGACGAACCGTTCGCGGGCGTGGATCCGATTTCGGTCATCGACATCCAGCGCATCATCCGCCACCTCAGTTCGCGCAACATCGGCGTACTGATCACCGACCACAACGTGCGTGAAACACTTGGCATTTGCAGCCGCGCCTACATCGTCAGCGCCGGAAGTGTGATCGCGTCCGGTTCGGCGGAAGAGATTCTTGCCAATCCTCAGGTGCGTGAGGTCTACTTGGGACAGGATTTCCGTCTCTGACACGGTTGGCGCGAGTCCACCCGCGCCAGCCTCGTCTTCGCTTCGAACGCCGATTCGTCAATGCTCAAGCAGGCCCTGCAACTCAAGCTCGGTCAGCAGCTTACGATGACCCCGCAGCTGCAGCAGGCCATCAAGCTGCTGCAGCTGCCCGTGCTCGAACTGCAGGCACAGGTGATGGCGGCGCTCGAGACCAATGTCATGCTCGAGCAGGAAGAGGACGACTCGATCGACCTCACCTCGCTCGACCAGGTCACGCCCACGGGCGAGGTCGAGACCGAGTCCGCGGAAGGAGGCGAAGCCTCCGAATCCGACGAACTGACCGCCGACGACGTCATCGTCGAGATGGAAGACCCCTGGGCCGAGTCCTCGACGCCGTCCGGCGACGGCTCCCGTGCCGACGACGACGACCGTCCACTCGAATTCACCGATGAGCGCGGCCGCGACCTGCACCAGCACCTGGTCTGGCAGCTTGAAATCAGCCCGCTCGATCCGCGCCAGGTGTGGATCGGCGAGGCGATCATCGACGCGTTGAACGACGACGGCTACCTCACCCAGACGATCGCCGAGATCGCCCGGGACCTGAGCGCCGACCTGCCGGTCACCGAGGCGGACGTCGAACAGGTGCTGACGCTCGTGCAGATGCTCGATCCGGCTGGCGTCGGCGCACGCACGCTGAGCGAATGCCTGATTCTCCAGCTCGCGCAGCTGGACGCAGACACGCCGGGACGCAATCTCGCGATCGTCATCGCACGCGACTATCTCCAGGCCGTTGCGGACAAGGATCTCGCCACGCTGCGCCGCGCGCTCGGCGCCGAAGAAGATTCACTGCAGGTCGCGCTGTCGCTGGTGCGCAGCTGCCATCCGCGGCCGGGCTCGGCCTTCGCAGGCGCGCAACCGGAGTACGTCGTTCCGGATGTGTTCGTGCGCCGCACCGAGCAGGGCTGGGCCGTCGAACTCAATGCCGGCTCGGTGCCTCGCCTGCGGGTGAACCAGGGGTACGCAGGCCTCGTCTCGCGCTCCCCCGATTACGCGTCGCTGCGCGCGCAGCTGCAGGAAGCCCGCTGGCTCATCCGCAGCCTGGAAATCCGCAACGAGACGCTGCTCAAGGTCGCGCGGTCGATCGTCCAGCGCCAGGCGGCGTTCCTCGAGCGCGGCGACGAAGCAATGCAACCCATGATCCTGCGCGACGTGGCCGAGGCCGTGTCGATGCACGAATCGACGATCTCGCGCGTGACGACGGGAAAGTACATGCACACGCCGCGTGGCATCTTCGAGTTCCGGTATTTTTTCTCCAGCCACGTCTCCGGTACCGACGGCGAGGACGTTTCGTCGGTCGTCATCCGCGCCCGCATCCGCAAGCTGATCGCGGACGAAAGCCCCGGGAAGCCGCTGAGCGACGCCCAGCTGGCGACGATGCTCGCGGACGAAGGCGTGCAGGTGGCGCGGCGGACGGTCGCCAAGTACCGCGAAGCTCTCGGCCTCGCTGCGTCGAGCGAGCGCAGGCAGACGGCCGCCCGCGCGCATGCATGAATACAGGGCCGGCGGGAACCGAATCCCGCGGGCGCGATCGGATTGACGAGAGGCAGCACGCAAATCAACAGGAGGTCGGGACGATGCAAGTCAACCTGAGCGGACACCACGTCGAGATCACGCCGCCGCTGCGGAGTTATGTCGAGAAGAAGATTGCGCGCATCCTGCGGCACTGCGACCGCATCATCGACGTGCATTGCACGCTTACGGTCGAGAAGCTGCGGCACGCAGCCGATTCCACGATCCGCCTGTCCAGCGGCAAGGTGCATGCCGCCGCCGTCCACGACGACATGTATGCCGCCATCGACCTGCTGGCGGACAAGCTCGACGAACAGGTGCGCCGCCACAAGGAAAAGCACCGCGATCCGCAGGCGGCGCGCCACCGTCACGGAACTGAAATTTCACCCTGACTTCGAACCCTGATTCCGGCGACAATCCGGGTTGGTGGGCGTTTTGCACAGGGGTGGTGGCGTCAGATGCGCTTGATCGTGGTCAGCGGCCTGTCCGGCTCCGGCAAGAGCGTCGCGCTCGACATGCTGGAGGACCTCGACTTTTATTGCGTCGACAACATCCCGGCAGGCCTCCTGCCCGGATTCATCGCCTACACCGTCCGCACCAGCGAATCCACGTACCGCCGGACGGCCGTCGGCGTCGATGCGCGCAATCGCCCTGAAGACCTCGCGGAGGTACCGCTGCTGGTCGAGACGCTGCGCAAGAGCGGCATCGCCTGCGAAACGTTGTTCCTGCGCGCCGACAGCGAGACGCTGCTGAAGCGCTTCAGCGAAACGCGGCGCAGGCATCCACTCACGCGCCACGGCGTTGGGCTCATCGAAGCCCTGGAGCAGGAAGAACGGCTGCTGGCACCGCTCGCCAATGCAGCCGACCTGACGATCGACACCTCGCGACTGTCGGTGCACGAACTGCGCGAACTGATCCGGGGACGGGTGGTGGACCGGGCGAAGTCCGGGCCGTCGCTGCTGTTCCAGTCGTTCGCTTATCGGCACGGTGTGCCCGACGACGCGGACTTCGTGTTCGACGCTCGCGCGCTGCCGAACCCTTACTGGCACCCAGCCCTGCGGGAGCTGACAGGACGTGATGAGATGGTCACGCGGTTCCTCGACAAGGAGGCCGAAGTGAACCGGTTCTTCGAGGACGTGCGTGACTTCATCGCACGCTGGCTGCCCTCGCTGGTGCGGTCCAATCGCAGCTATCTCACCGTCGCCGTCGGCTGCACCGGCGGCCAGCACCGTTCCGTGTACCTGGCCGAGCGCCTGGCTGCGCATTTCCGCGGAGCCGAAGGTGTCGCGCTCGTGCGCCATCGCGACCTCACGAGCCGCCGGCATGAATGAGGAAGTAGAGGAAGGTTAGGAAGGACAGGAAGGACAGGAAGGTTAGGAAGGTTAGGAAGGTTAGGAAGGCAGACAAGAATTGGTTAGTCGGAGCTGCGGTTGAACTGCAGGCCGCAACAGCTTCTCCGTCTTACTTCCTGTCCTTCTTGTCCTTCCTGTCCTTCCTGTCCTTCCTGTCCTTCCTGTCCTTCCTGTCCTTCCTGTCCTTCCTGTCCTTCCTGTCCTTCCTCCCCTTCCTCCCCTTCCTCCC
>JAPLSF010000060.1 GCA_026398785.1 Pseudomonadota bacterium
CGGTGTGCCGAAGGAAATCAAGGTCCACGAATACCGGGTCGGCCTGGTGCCGGCAGCGGTGCGCGAACTGATCGAGGCCGGACACGAAGTGCTGGTGCAGACCGGCGCTGCCGCCGGCATCGGCTTCTCCGATGCAGACTATGTCCGTGTCGGCGCGAAGATTGCCGCAACGGCCGCCGAGGTCTTTGCTGCCAGCGAAATGATCGTGAAGGTGAAGGAACCGCAGCCGCAGGAATGCGCGATGCTGCGCAAGGGCCAGATCCTGTACACCTACCTGCACCTCGCGCCGGATCCCAGGCAGACCGAAGCGCTCGTGAAATCGGGCGCGACGTGCATCGCCTACGAAACGGTCACTGCGCCCGATGGTTCGCTGCCGCTGCTGACTCCGATGAGCGAAGTCGCGGGCCGCATGTCGATCCAGGTCGGCGCGTACTGCCTGCAGAAGGCGAACGGCGGTCGCGGCATCCTGCTCGGCGGCGTGCCGGGCGTGGCGCCCGCCAAGGTCGTGATCCTGGGCGGCGGCGTGTCGGGCACGCATGCGGCCGAGATGGCCGTAGGCCTGCGCGCCGACGTCACGGTCGTCGATCGCTCGGTGAAGCGACTGCGCGAACTGTCGTCGATCTTCGGCGCGACGTTGCGCACCGAATACTCGACGCAGGAACACATCGACACGCTGGTGATGGAAGCCGACCTCGTGATCGGCGCGGTGCTGATCGCCGGCGCCGCGGCGCCCAAGCTCGTCACGCGCGACATGGTGCGCCGCATGAAGTCGGGCTCGGTGCTGGTCGATATCTCCATCGACCAGGGCGGCTGCTTCGAGACCAGCAAGGCGACGACGCATGCCGATCCCACTTACGTCATTGACGACGTGATCCACTACTGCGTCGCCAACATGCCGGGCGCGGTGCCGCGCACGTCGACGTTCGCGCTCAACAATGCCACGCTGCCGTTCGCACGCAAGCTGGCGGACCTAGGCTGGCAGAAGGCGCTGCGGGCCGACCCGCACCTAGCGAACGGCTTGAATGTCCACGAGGGCCAGATCACGAACGCCGCCGTGGCGAAGGAACTGGGTTACAAGCACGTGCCGGTCGCCGCCGTCCTGCAGTAGCCGCGCCCGCTCCCAGGAAATAGGAAATAGGGGACATGCACCGATTTCTGGCCCGAAATCGGTGCATGTCCCCTATTTCCTGGGAGCCGTTGCACGAACGCGCTAGGCTGCGGCCATGAAACTCCCAGCCCTGCGCTTCGACGGCAAGACCGTCCTGGTCACGGGCGCCTCGAGCGGCATTGGCCGCGAAACGGCGCTCGCCTTCGCCGCTGCCGGCGCCAACGTCGTGCTCGTCGCCCGCCGGGCTGCCGCACTCGCCAAGGTGGCGACTCAGGCGCGTGGGTCCGGCGCCGAGGCGCTCTCGGTCGCGACCGACGTCACGAACCCCACCGCCGTCGCGGCGTGCTTCCGCAAGGCCGTGCAGCGCTTCGGCAGCGTCGATATCGTCGTCAACAACGCGGGCGTGCTGCTGCCGGCCAAGGTCGTCGACCTCGACCCCGCCGACCTGCAGCGCATGCTCGACGTGAATCTCTTCGGCGCACTGCACGTGATGCAGGCGGCC
>JAPLSF010000082.1 GCA_026398785.1 Pseudomonadota bacterium
GCCGTTGCGCGAGTTCGGTACCGAGGAGCAGAAGCGCAAATACCTGCCGCGACTGGCGAAGGGGGAGATTTCCGCGTTCGCGCTGACCGAGCCGGACGTAGGCTCCGACCCGGCGCGCATGAGCACCGTGGCCACGCCCACCGAGGACGGCAAGGCCTGCATCCTGAACGGCGACAAGCAGTGGTGCACGAACGTCACCGATCCGAAGACGACGTTGATCGCCGTGCTCGCCCGCACGCCGGACAAGGAACTGCCGAACGGCAAGAAAATTCCGCAGATTTCGTGCTTCGTCGTCGAGACCGCTTGGCCGGGCGTCGAGCGGGTGCGGCGCTCGACGTTCATGGGGCTGCGCGGCATCGCCAATGGCTCGGTCACGTTCAAGAACGTCCGGGTGCCTGCGGAAAACATTATCGGCAAGCCAGGGGAGGGCCTGAAGATCGCCCTGGCCACCCTCAATGTCGGCCGACTGGGCCTGCCTGCCGCCGCCATCGGCGTCGGCATGGCCTTCGTCGACGATGCTCGCTGGTGGATCACCACGCGGCAGCAATGGGGCCAGCCGGTCGGCAAGCACCAGGCCATCGCCAAGATGGTCTCGAGTTATGCCGCACACCTGTTCGCCATGAAGAGCATGGTGTACCTGACCTGCGCGCTGGCTGATCACAAGAATGTGGACATCCGGCTGGAGGCCGCGGCAGCCAAGTACTTCTGTTCAGAAACGCTCTACCGAATCCTTGACGACTACCTGCAGGTGCGCGGTGGCCGCGGCTACGAGCGGGCGACTTCGCTCTACGAGCGCGGCGAGCGTCCGACCAGCGTCGAGATGGCCATTCGCGACATGCGGGTCGGGCGCATCTTCGAAGGCTCGTCGCAGGTGATGCACCTGATCATGGCGCGCGAGGCGCTCGACACGCATTTCAAGCTGGTGATGCCGATCCTCCAGCCCAAGCCCGGCCAGAAGCTCAGCAAGGGCGAAGCCATGATGAAGGCAGCCGGGTTCTACTCCACGTGGCTGCCGAAGCTGTTCATGCCCGAGACCGGTCATCACTTCGAGGCCAGACACCTCAGCGAGGTGAACCGCAAGCACCTCGCCTACGCGGGCAAGACCAGCAAGCTGCTCGCCCGGCGGCTGTTCGCCACCATGGCCAGGTTCGGCCCCAAGCTCGAGAAGGAGCAGCTGATCCTCGGCAACTTCGTCGACATCGGCGTCGATCTGTTCGTCATGTCTACCACGCTTTCATACGCGGACCACCTGCTCGGCGAGAATCCTGCGGACCAGAGTCCGCAGGAACTGGCGGACCTCTTCTGCCGTGAGGCGCGGCGGCGCATCGAGGCGAATTTCCGTGCGGTGAAGTCGAACAACAACCGCTCGTATCGCAAGGTCGCCGGGCTGTTCATGGACGGCACCCTCGGCTGGCTCGCCGACGGTTCGATGAACCCGATTCCGCCGCAGTATCGCGACTGGGAGAAGAACGACTACGAGCATCCGGCGCGGGACCTGGCCGCGCGCCAGCCCGAGGAGCCGAAGACACCGAAACGCGACGCCGCGGCTTGAGAATTCTGGCGGCCCGAGGCTTCCCGCCGATCGCCGCAGCGGATGCGCGCCTGCTGATCCTCGGTTCGCTGCCCGGCCAGGCGTCGCTCGCGGCGCACCAGTACTACGCTCAGCCGCAGAATGCGTTCTGGCGGATCATGGGCGCTTTGTTCGGCGCCGGGCTGGATATCCCGTACGCCGAACGGGTAGATCGACTGCGCAGCAACCGGATCGCATTGTGGGACGTGTGCAAGTCGGCCGCGCGCCCCGGCAGTCTCGATTCCGCGATCGATCTTGCGACGGTGGTGCCGAACGATTTCGCCGGTTTCCTGCGCATGCATCCACGGATCGAGTGGGTATGCACCAACGGCGCAACCGCCCACCGCTTGTACCGGCGGCTGGTACAGCCCGGACTGCCTCTGCACGCGCGGGCGCTGCCTCTGCACCTGCTGCCATCGACGAGTCCGGCGCATGCATCGCTGCGATTGGAGCCGAAGCTCCAGCGCTGGCGCCTGCTCGAACAGTTGCTGGCGCAGTGAACGCAGGCCTGCGCGCGGCGGCCATGCTGCGCGCGCCAGCGGCAGATTTCAGCGCCTGACCACGGGCGCTTCGCGCGCGATGCGCACGACTTCCTCGGCGGTGTCGGCGAGGCGCAGGAAGTCCAGCTCCTCGCGCGTAATCGTGCCTTCCCGCATCAATGTCCGGTCGATGAAGCTCACCATTTCACCCCAGAAGTCGCGCCCGACAGCGATCAGCGGGAAGCGCTCGATCTTGCCGTTCTGCTCCAGGGTGGCGAGTTCGAACGCTTCGTCGAGCGTGCCGAATCCGCCCGGCATCACCACGAACGCGCACGAATACTTCACCAGCATCACCTTGCGCACGAAGAAATGCTCGAACGGGATGAAGCGGTCGAGGTAGGCGTTGGGTTTCTGTTCGTGCGGCAGGCGGATGTTGCAGCCCAGGCTCAGGCCTCCGGCTTCGCGTGCGCCGCGGTTGGCCGCTTCCATGATTCCCGGGCCCCCGCCTGTCATCACGGCGAACCCGGCGCTGGCGAGCGCATGTCCGATCTCACGTGCCAGCTGGTAGTAGCGGTGACCTTCTGGGAAGCGCGAGGAACCGAACACCGTGACGCAGGGCCGGTCGAATTCGAAGCTTTCGAAGCCGTGCAGGAACTCGAGGAAGAAGCGCACGGCGCTCTCGAGGTCCGCCGCGCGGTTGCGCCGGCCGGCGAGAAACAGTTTCTCGGTGCCCTCGACCTGCTGCAGCAGCGAAGGTTCGTGCTTTCCTTCGGACCCGTTCGTCACGCACACTCTCCCGGACCGCGGCTAGCCATGCCGGACGCGCCGACACCCGAATGATACCGAAGGGAGAGAAGCACCGATGATCGGATATGTCACGCTGGGCTCGAACGACATCCCGCGGGCGGCCGCGTTCTACGATGAGTTGCTCAAGCTGCTCGGCGCGAAGAACGAAGGCGCCCCGGGTCCGCGCGGCACCGGCGGGTTCTACGCGGGTTGTTTCCGGGACCGCGATGGCCACAAGCTCAACTGCTGCTGCTGGAAGACCGGCTGACCGATCCGGGGGACGCTCCGTCGGATCATGAAACACGCTTTCGTCTCCAACCGGACCAGTGCTGCGCTCGTCGCCGCGCTCGTGCTCGCCGGTTGTATCGGCACCACACGACCACCGGTGTCGTCGACCGTGCCTGCGTTCCCGACGATCGGCCTGCAGGTTTACGCCGCCGGCGACATCGCCGATTGCAAGCGCCGTGCGCCTGCGGATTCGATGGCGGCCCGCACGTCGCGACTCGTGCCCGACGGCGCCCTGGTGCTCGGCCTCGGCGACATGGCCTACCCGCTCGGCGACGCGCAGACGCTCGCCTCGTGTTACGAGCCGACCTGGGGTCGGCACCGTGCCGCGACGCTCGCCACCCCCGGCAACCATGACTACGTGCGGGGCACTGCCGGTGATTTCCTCCAGTACTTCGGTGCGGATGCGCTGCACGATGGTGGCTTCATCGCTTTCACCCGCGCATTGACCGATGACTGGCAGTTGATCGCAATCGACAGCAACGTCGACGGCAGCGCGCTGCAGGCCCAGTACGAATGGCTGGAGCGGCAATTCACGGCCGAGGCGAAAGCGCCCGCGCAGCGCTGCCTGCTCGTCATGTGGCACGCACCAGTGTACTCGTCAGGAATGCACCGGGGCTCGGGCGACAAGATGCGAAGATTCTGGCAGCTGATCGACCGCTATGGCGCCGACATGGTGCTGAGCGGGCACGAACATTTCTACGAACGCTTCGATCCTCTCGATGCCGACGGGCAGTCACCGCGCGACGGCCAGGCGCCGCGCCAGTTCGTCGTCGGCACCGGTGGCGCACGACTTTACGGGTTCTGGAAACCGCCGTACCGAAGCGAGGCTCGCGTGCTCGCACACGGCGTGCTGCAACTGTCGCTCGATCACGGCAGCTATTCCTGGCGTTTCATCGACATCGACGGACGCGTGCGGGATGCGGGCGCGGCTCGCTGTCGCGCGACGGCGAACTGAGGTAACGTGCGGCACGCCAGGGCGGCATCGACCGCCCATTGAATTTCGCACACAGGGGAGCTCATGACGACGTTCACCGACTGGATCAACGCCCTCGATTCGTTCGTCTGGGGCCCGGCGATGCTGGTGCTGATCCTCGGCACGGGTTTCTACCTGCAGGTGCGTCTCGGTGGCATGCCGGTGCGCAAGATCGGCGCCGGTTTGCGCCTGGTGTGGCGTGGCCGGGGCGGTGACGAGGCCCACGGCGAGGTCAGCCCGTACTCGGCACTGATGACGTGCCTGGCCGCTACCATCGGCGTCGGCAACATCGCGGGCGTGGCCACGGCGGTCGCGCTCGGCGGTCCCGGCGCGGTGTTCTGGATGTGGATGACGGCGCTCGTCGGCATGGCCACCAAGTACGCCGAGGTTCTGCTCGCCGTGCATTATCGCGAGCGGGACGAGAAGGGCCGTTACGTCGGTGGCCCGATGTACGCCATTCGCAATGGACTTGGCCCGCGCTGGGCCTGGCTCGGCACTACTTTTGCGCTGTTCGGCGGCCTGGCCGGGTTCGGCATCGGCAACATGGTGCAGTCGAACAGCATCGCGGCCGCCATGCAGGGTTCGTTCAACATCGCCCCGGTCGTCACCGGCATCGTGCTCACGCTCATCACCGGCGCGGTCATCCTCGGTGGCATCAAACGCATCGCGTCGGTCGCGAACTGGCTCGTGCCGTTCATGGCGATCGGGTACGTGGCTGCGGCGATGATCGTGCTGGTCTATCACTGGCAGTCGATCCCGCACGCTTTTGCGCTCATCTTCGAGACGGCGTTCACCGGCACCGCGGCGATCGGTGGCTTCGCCGGCGCAGCGATGATGGCTGCGATTCGCTACGGCGTGGCGCGCGGCATTTTCTCGAACGAAGCTGGACTCGGCACGGCCGGCATTGCCCAGGCGGCGGGCATGAGCAACGACCCAGTGCGCAGCGGCCTCATCGGCATGATGGGCACGTTCTTCGACACGCTCGTCGTCTGCACGATGACGGGCCTCGCGATCGTGGTCTCGGGCGCTTGGCAGTCCGGCAAGACGGGCGCCGAACTCACGCAAGTCGCGTTCCAGTCGGCGATGCCCGGTATCGGCGGCGAACTCGTTGCGGTTGCGCTGGGCATCTTCGCGCTCACGACCATCCTCGGCTGGGCGTACTACGGCGAGCGCTGCTGGCAATACCTGGTGGGCGACTGGACGATCATGCCGTACCGCATCGTGTGGACGATCATGGTGTTCTTCGGCGCGATCACGCACCTCGACCTCGCGTGGACCATCGCTGACACGCTCAACGCACTGATGGCGATTCCGAACCTGATCGCGCTGCTGGCGCTGTCACCGGTCGTCGTGCAATTGACGCGCGCAGGCCTCGCCAGGGCCTTGCAGGACTGAGTTGCCGGCGGCGCTAGAATTGCGGCCGCCAGACACCCTCGCGTCGCGGATCCGCACCCGTTTCGAACGCCGGCGGATTGCCGCGCACGGCCACGCCGTGCAGGCCGGATTCCTCGCCTCGCCCGGACTTGAGTGCGACGCCTTTCTCCGCCAGCTGTGCCGCCAGCTCCGCTGAAATGCGTGGCATCTCACCGTAAAAGTCGGCGCCGCGCGCGATCACGTTGGGAAGGTTGATCGCGTCCTGCAGCGGCAGATCCCAGGCCAGCAGTCCAATCAGCGCCTTGGCGTTGTAAGCGAGGATGGCTGAACCGCCGGGCGAGCCCAATGCGGCGACGAAAGCGCCGTCTGACTTGCGCAGCACGATCGCCGGCGACATCGAAGAACGAGGCCGTTTGCCGCCAGCGACGGCATTCGCCACGGGGCGACCGGCTGCGTCGACGGCCGTGAACGAGAAGTCGGTGAGCTGGTTGTTCAGGAAGAAGCCGCCGACTGCGCGTCCCGAGCCAAACAGCGATTCGACCGAGGTGGTCATCGAGATCACGTCGCCCTGGTCGTCGACGATGACGAAGTGGCTCGTGCCAGGCACCTCGTCCGTCGCATCGATACCTGCGAGCGTCATCACGGCACCCGGCGGGGTGCCTGCCTCCGGAGCGGTCGCAGCCGCGCGCTTGCCGATCAGCTGCGCGCGGTTGTCGAGGTAGCCCTGGTCGAGCAGGCCTTCGACGGGTACGGCGACAAAACGCGGATCGGCCACGTAACGATCGCGGTCGGCATACATCAGGCGACTCGCTTCGGCGAAGAGCAGCCATGCCTGCGGATCCGCCGGGCCACGCGACGCGATGTCCGTGCGTTCAAGCAGACCCAGCACTTGCAGCAGTCCGACGCCACTCGCCGGTGGCGGTGGCACGCAGACCACATAGACGCGGAACGGGCGGCACAGCGGCTGCACTTCGGCGGGGCGATAGGCCGCCATGTCCTGCAGCGTCAACGTGCCGGGACGCGGCTCCAACTTCGTGCGCGCGACGATCTGTTGCGCGAGCGGGCCTTCGAGCAAGGCGCGCGATCCGCGTGTCGCGATCGTTCGCAGCGTGTCCGCGTAGGCCGGGTTGCGCAGCGTGTCGCCCGCCTGCACGATTTTGCCGTCGGGCTTCGTGAACAGCGCGCGTGCATCGGGCAGCGTCGCCTGCGTGAACGTGCTGTTGGCGAAACGTCCCAGGCGTTGCGGCACGACGAAGCCCTGCTCGGACGCCCGGATCGGCGCGTCGAACAATGACTGCCATGGCAACCGGCCCTGTTTCGAGTGCACCAGGCCCAGCATCGCGATGGCGCCGGGCACGCCCGTCGAGCGTCCGCTGGTGACGGCATCCGGATACGAAAGCGGCGTGCCTTTGTCGTCCAGGAACATGTCGGGTGTCGCACCCGCCGGGGCGGTCTCGCGCCCGTCGAACGCGGTGATCGCGCCGGTCTGGGCGTCGTAGTACAGGAGGAACGCGCCGCCGCCCAGGCCCGAGCTCTGCGGCTCGACGAGTCCCAGTGCGGCCTGTACGGCGACCGCGGCATCTGCGGCACCGCCACCTGCGCGCAGGACTTCGAGCCCGGCCTCGACCGCGATCGGATTCGCGGCGACCACGCCCGGCGTCAGCTTGACGCGCGGTACAGATACCGGCTGCGAGGCCGTCGGTGCGCCTGCAGTGGCCACGTCAGACGTGGCCGGCGCATTACGGCATCCCGCAGCGCCCAATGCTAACAGCGCGAGCAGGGCGACAGGCGCGACCCGGGTGCGGAAGCGGTCGAAAATGGGCATGGTCGGGAGGGGCGTGGACGTTGCGAGGGCTCCGACAATAGACTGTTGGGCCTCCAGCCGTCGAGACTGCCCGTGCGCCACTCATCGAACACGCGTCGCGCCCTGTTCGCCAAGCCAGACCGGGCTGATACGCGGCCATGAACAAGCGTCCACCCTTGTTCGTGCAGTCGCTGCCTTTCTCCGAGGCGTGTGAACGCAACAAGGGCCCCATCCTGGCGGTGCTGCAACGCTGGCTCGGGCATCGGGCCGGCGTGGTGCTCGAGATCGGTGCCGGTACGGGACAGCACGCGGTTCACTTTGCGCGCAACCTGCCGCATCTCAGCTGGCAGCCGACCGAACGGCTCGAGGGCCTCGCGTCTCTCACGGCGCGCAGCGAAGTCGAAGGCTCGTGCAACCTGCTCGCTCCGCTCGAACTCGACGTCGAGCAGGCGATCTGGCCGTGCGCTGCGGACAGCGTCGACGCGGTCTACACCGCCAACACGCTGCATATCGTGTCGTGGCCGCAGGCACAAGCGTTCTTCCGCGGTGTCGGCCGCGTGCTGCGCGATGACGGCCTCCTGATTGTCTACGGTCCGCTCCGTTACGGCGGGCAGTTCACTTCGCACAGCAATGCGGTGTTCGACGAGGCGCTGCGGTCGCGCGATCCGCTGAGTGGCATCCGTGATTTCGAGGCGGTCGACGCGCTGGCGGCGACGCAAAGCCTGCGCCTGGTCGAAGACTGCGCCATGCCGGCGAACAACCAGGCGCTGGTCTGGAGTCGGTCGGACGCGTGAGCGTCGCCGTGCCGTACAGCGGCGCGCTTCGAGGCTACAGTTTTCCCTTACGGCGAGGCGGGCCCATAGGGAGGACAATCAGCCGGAAGAACAGCCATTGATGAACCATGCGAGCGTCGGGCGCGTGACGATCCGCAGGACGGACTGCGGCTCCGCGTACTGATCGCGGCACGGCGTTCCGTTCTGGGAACGAGACCGGCGGGTCGCAATCAGCAACCTGCCACTGAGATTCGCAACAGGAGTTCAGTCATGAGAACGATGAAAGGCACAATCCTGGTCCTGGCCGTCATGCTGCTGGCGGCGGGACCGGCCCTCGCCGACAAGTACAGCGACACGGTGAGCCTGTTCAAGAATGCCGGCCAGAGCGCGTCATTCTTTGGCAAGAGCTATGGTTACGCGGTGTTTCCGACCATCGGCAAGGCCGGCCTCGGCATTGGCGGCGCCCACGGCGAAGGCCGCGTCTACGAGCAGGGTAAGTACGTCGGCGACACGAAGATGACTCAGCTGAGCATCGGCTGGCAGGCCGGTGCCGAGGGCTACAGCCAGATCATCTTCTTCCAGGACAAGCGCTCGTTCGACGAATTTACCTCCGGCAATTTCGAGTTCGGTGCGAACGTCAGTGCGGTGGTGATCACCGCGGCTGCGTCGGGGACCGCCACCACCACGGGTTCGACTGCAACGGCGAGCGGCGGTAAGAAGGACGCGAAGACTGCCGGCAAGTACGAAAAAGGCACGGCGATCTTCATCATTTCGAAGGGCGGTCTCATGTACGAAGCCTCTGTCTCCGGGCAGAAGTTTTCGTACAAGCCGTTAGCCAAGAAGTAGTCGCAAGGCGAACTGCAAAAGAAAAGGGCGGAGGCGCCTCGCGACGCCGCCGCCCGGTTCACGGACCTCTGCGGTCAGAAGCGGTAGGTCACCTTGCCATAGATGAACTGGCCGCGCGGATCGTGCGTGCCGGACACGTACCCGTACAGGTCCGTGTCGCCGTCACCGATCGCGAACGGCGGCGACTCGTCGAACGCGTTGTCGATGCCCAGCGCGATGGTCAGACCCTCGAAGCCCGTGTAGCGGCCCTGCAGGTTCAGCGTCGTGAAGGAACCGACCGTGCGTGACCTGTTGGTGTCGAAGTCGAGCACGCCGTCGAAGTCGATGTCCGGCGTGTCCTCGAACGAGCCCGTGTAGTTCAGCGTCGCGCGCACGCCCCACACGTCGAAGCCCCAGTCACCCGTCAGCACGAAGCGGTCTTCCGGATACTCATACTCGCCCGTCAGGTCACGGGTGACGAAGCTCGTGCCGTCCGAGCTCAGCTCGCGCTTCTTGACTTCCAGCATGCGCGAGTAGTCGAGGCCGACGAACAGCTCGCCGCCCATGACCGTGTTGCGGAAATACGCGCTGACGTCGACGCCGTTGGTCGACTGCTCGCCGATGTTGATGAAGCTCGAGTTGACCGACTGCAGCGGGCCGAGCGTGTCGCCCGGCAGCGGCGTGCCGCGCACGCACACGTCGCTCGTCTGCACGTTGCAGAACTGGTTGAACAGGTAGCCGAAGTTGACCTCGTCGATCTTCTTGTCCTGCTTGATGTCCCAGTAGTCGACCGAGAACTGCCACATGTCGTTCGGTTTCCACGCGGCGCCGACGTTGAATTTCTCCGACTCCTCGGCTTCCAGGTCCGGGTTGCCCGCGAACGTGATGTTGTAGTCAGTCGCCGCGCAGTACGCCGGGTTGTCGGCGCAGCCAAAGGTGTCGACGAAGAACTGCGACTCCTGCGAGGGGCCGAGGCCGATCTGCGCGAGCGACGGCGCGCGGAAGCCCGTGCCCCACGACGCGCGGAAGGCCAGCGACTCGATCGGCGCCCAGCGCGCGGAGATCTTCGGATTGGTCGTGTTGCCGAAATCGCTGTAGTCGTCGTAGCGGGCAGCGACGTTCACTTCGAGGGTCTCGAGCACGGGCACCGAGAATTCGACGAAGGCTGACCAGCTGTCACGCGACGCCTGGGCCGACACGGCTTCGGTGCCGAAGATCAGGCCGCGCTGGAACTGCTCGTCGGGGACGTCCTTGATGCTCTCGTCGCGGTACTCCAGGCCGGTCGCCATCGCGACCTTGCCGGCCGGCAGGTCGAACAGTTCGCCGGAGATCTGCGCGTCGTAGGCGGTCAGGTTCGACGTGCCCTGGCGCACGAGGCTGGTCGTGATCGCGTCGATCACCGACTGCGGGTTGAAGGTGCCGCCGAACGGGTTGTAGCGGCCCGCATTGATTTCCTGCTGCAGGTAATCGGTGCGGACCCAGCCCTGGGAGCGGTTGCCGGTCTGTTCCGATTCACTGCGCGCGCGCTGCGCGGCCACTTCCCAGTCCCAGCGGTCCAGCAGCTTGCCGCGCAGGCCGAACACGCCGCGGAGGTTGTCCGTCTGGATGCTCCACTGGCGGGGGCCGGCGTCGACCGTGCGGAAGCGACCAATCGAGATGCTCGTCGCGTCAGGGTACGGATTGCCCGGGTTCGTGATCGGCACCGTGAGGCCCGCGCTTTCATCGAGCGGCGTTGGCGCGCCTTGCGCAATCGACGTGTTGTGCTGCATCGCGATTTCGGTGAAGAACTCGACACCGCCGAAGTCATGGTTGCCGAGCAGCATCATGCCGGTGCGCTCGGATTCCGGGATGAGCAGGTTCCAGGGGCCGTAGTCGTAGACGCAGGTCTGGCCCGCAGTTCGATCGGGAGGGCAGGCGGGGTCGATCCTGGTCGCGGTCGTGGTCGCGTTCGTGACGATGAAGCGGCCCGGGAAGCCGCGCGAGGAGCGGAAGTCTTCGCCGCCCCGCTTGGTCTGGTCGGCCGTGCCGAGCGAGCCACGCTCCTTGTTGCCAAGCGTGCTGTTCTTGAAGTAATCGAGGATCAGCGTGACGTTTGAATTCTCGCCGTTCACGCCCCAGATGGCCGAGGCGTTGTATTCGTCGTAGCCATCCGCTGCGCCCGCGCTGCCGGACACTTCGAAGCCGTCGAAGTCCTTCCTGAGGATCACGTTCACGACGCCTGCGACCGCGTCGGCGCCGTACAGGGCCGAGGCGCCGTCCTTCAGCACGTCGAGGCGCTCGATCGCTGCCACCGGGATCGTGTTGATGTCGACGAAGTTGGTCGTGATGCTCTCGGCGAACGAGCTGAGCGCCACGCGCCGGCCGTTGACGAGGACCAGCGTCGCGTCTGC
Source organism: Pseudomonadota bacterium (assembly GCA_026398785.1). GTDB lineage: Bacteria > Pseudomonadota > Gammaproteobacteria > Steroidobacterales > Steroidobacteraceae > RPQJ01. The sequence continues at coordinate 11,263 of JAPLSF010000082.1, forward strand.
GCCGAGGCCGCGCAAGCTGACCGATGCGGCGCCGTTGGCCGTCGAGTCCTGGTTGTTGCCGCGGGTCGAGAACGTGCCGTTACCGACGAAGGGCTGTTCTTCGAGCAGCTGCTGCAGGTTGTTGTAGCCGGACTTGGCGATGTCTTCCTGCGAGAACGTGACCACCGGTGCCGGGTTTTCGAAGTCCGAGGAGCGCGCGATACGCGAACCCGTCACGTACACCGTCTCGAGTTCCTTGCTCTGGTCGGTCGCCGTCTGCGCGAGCGTCGGCAGGGTTGCGAGGCCCGAGGCCAGGCCCAGCGCGCCGCCCAGTGCCAGGCGGATTGCGCGTGTCAGTCGCCGTGAATCGTTGTTCATGTGCCCACCCATCCAGAATAATGAGAACGGCAGTTATTCTGCGCGCCTGTTGTCAAATCACCAATAGCTCAGTATCCCGGGAAATTGTGCGTTGTTTTTTTGCGACGATTTACCTCGGGCGAACCAGGAGCGGGTGCTGTCGGGAGATACCCAGCGGACGCTGTCTGGCCGGCAGCGTGCAGTAAGCTGCGGCTTTCGGCAGATGACCCGCGTCAGTAACGCGGGTCGTACATCTCCGCGCGGATTGCCTCGTCGATGTCGTCTGGCCGCTCGATTGAGGCGAGCCCGTCGCGCAAGGTGATCTCCGCGACGTCCACGGCGATGCGTGCCGATACGTCGCGCACGGCACTGAGCGGCGGGAACAGGCTGCCCTGGTCCAGGTCGGCCTGCGTCGTGCACCGCGCCAGCGCGCGCGCGGCCGCGAGGAACATAGTGTCCGTGACACGCGTTGCGCCGACGACCACGAGCGCGAGGCCCACTCCCGGGAAAATGTACGAATTGTTGCCCTGCCGCGGCACGAAATGCCGGCCATCCGGCAACGTGAACGCGTCGAACGGACTGCCTGAGGCGTAAAGCGCGCGGCCGTCCGACCATTCGTAGGCCTGCTGCGCCGTGCATTCGGCCTTCGAGGTCGGGTTCGACAGTGCGAAAATGATGGGACGCTCGTTGATCCGCGACATCTCGCGCACCACGTCTTCGTCGAAGGTGCCCGGCGCGGCGCCTACGCCGATGATGGCCGTTGGCCGCAGCGCAGTCACGGCGCCGAGGAAATCGCTGACCGGTGCATGCACGTGTGCATAAGGTCGCTTGTGCTCGGCGAGTTCGCCGCGGCTCGCCACGACGAGTCCTTGCGAATCGACCATCCAGCAGCGCGCGCGTGCGGTGGCTTCGTCGAGCCCGTCCTCGACCATGGTGTTCACGAGCAGGTCGGAGATGCCCGTTGCCGCTTCGCCGGCGCCGAGGCACAGGAACGTCTGCTCGGACATCGTCTTACCCGTGACACGCAGTGCGGACAGGACGCCGGCGACGGCCACCGCGGCCGTGCCCTGGATGTCATCGTTGAAGCAGCTCACCCGGTCGCGGTAACGGCGCAGCAGGCGGAACGCATTGTGGTTGGCGAAGTCCTCGAACTGCACGATCACGCCAGGAAACACTTCCTGCGTGGCGACGATGAACTCCTCGACCAGTTCGTCGTAGGCATCGCCGGTGATGCGGCGCTGGCGCAGGCCCAGATACAGGGGGTCCGCCAGCAGCGCTTCGTTGTTGGTGCCGACGTCGAGCATGACTGGCAGGCACTTCCACGGGTGCAGTCCCGCGCACGCGGTGTACAGCGAGAGCTTGCCGATGGGAATGCCCATGCCGTTCGCGCCGAGATCGCCGAGGCCGAGGATGCGTTCGCCGTCGGTGACGACGATCATCGCCGCCTCGCGATGCGGCCAGTTGCGCATGACCTGCGACATGCGCCCGCGGTCCGCGGCCGAGACGAAGAGCCCGCGGGGACGGCGGTAGATGTGACCGAATTGCTGGCACGCCAGGCCGACCGTCGGCGTGTAGATGATCGGCATCATCGTGTCTGCGTAATCCATCACGACGCGGAAGAACAGGGCTTCGTTGCGGTCGAGCAGGCTGGACAGCATGATGTACTTGGCGAGCGGGGTCTGCAGCCGGAAGAAGTTCTCGAGCACGCGCGCCAGTTGCTCGTCCTGGGTCGCGACCTGCGGCGGCAGCAGGCCGCGCAGGCCGAGCACGTCGCGCTCGTGTTCGCTGAAGGCGGTGCCCTTGTTCAGGGTCGGGTCACGCAGCAGCGCGGTGCCGCGCGGGTACCATTCGGGCAGTGGCGGGAGTGAGCGTTTTGGCATCGGCGTGTCCGTGGTTCAGACACGCGCGATGCTAGTGGGCGCGCTGCGCCCGTCAACGCGGAAAAGTCCTTAGACCGGTCGCGTCAGGACGCTGATTTCATCTGCGACTGGCAGTAGTTCGGCAAGCCGACGCGGTCGATGAGCTGCAGCTGGGTTTCGAGGAAGTCGATGTGCTCTTCCTCGGATTCCAGGATGTCCTCGAGCAGCTCGCGGCTGACGTAGTCGCCGACCTTCTCGCAATGAGCGACCGCGGCCTTGAGGTCCGGGTGCGCTATGTGCTCGAGCTTGAGGTCGCACTCCAGCACCTCGCGCACGTCCTCGCCGATCATGAGCTTGCCGAGACTCTGCATGTTGGGCAGGCCCTCGAGGAACAGGATCCGCTCGATGAGCCTGTCGGCGTGCTTCATCTCGTCGATCGACTCGTGGTGCGTGTGATCGCCGAGCTGGTCGAGACCCCAGTTCTTCAGCATTCGCGCATGCAGGAAATACTGGTTGATTGCAGTCAGTTCGTTCCTGAGGATCTTGTTGAGATGAGCAATGACTTCGACGTCGCCCTTCATGGCATCGGCTCCGGTAGCAGGCTTAGGGTTGCCGCGTGTGCGGCGCTCAGGTCAGGAAGCCTGAGGGGCAGGGGCGCGCGAATCAAGCGTTTCGGTGTCGAGCATCTCGCGTGCGCAGGGCTCGCAGGCGCCACAGCACGTTGCCACGCCGGTGCACGACTGTAGCTGCTCGAACGAGCGCGCCCCTTCGTGGATGGCCTGTTGCAGGCGGGTTTCCGAAAGTCCGTGGCAGAGACAGACGTACATGAACTGACACCTCTCCGTGGACGGCATCCTAGGCCAGGAGGGGGTCCTAATGCAAATGATTCGTATTTAGGTATATTCCACGACCAAGATGCAGCAGGCCGTAATCGACCCCCGGCTCATGGACCGCGCCCGAGCCGCTTATGGCGCAAGCAGTGATTGTCGGACAGTTAAACTCTTGGAATGAACGACTCGAGCCCTGGCCGCCCACCTGAGGTGCAGGACGACGGCCACGACGACGCCAAGCAGGGGTCCTGGCAGCCGTCGGTGCAGCGCGCCTTCATGGATCGCGCGCGCCGCGCCGTTGAGCGGGAGCATGAGAAACCTCCGCGTCGCCTCGGCCTGCACCTCTTGGCGCTGGTGGCGGCGTTCGGGCTGACGTTCGGCATCGTCTACGTCTTCGACGCCTTCCTCACCAGCATGCAGAAAGTGATGCGCATGATGGATGAGCAGGAACGGCGCCAGCAGCAGGAAGAGGCGGAGCGGAAAAAGCAGGAACCGATCCCCGCTTACGTGGTGCCGCCTTCGGACTGACGCGCGGCGCGCGCTCGACGCCAGCCGTGGATGAGCAGGGAAAGCGCCCACACGCCGGCGAAGGCGAGGACTTCCTTTCGCGTCGCGGTCTGCAGCGCGATCCAGCCGATCAACACGCACGTGATCACGGGCACCAGCGGTCCACCCGGAAGGCGGAGCGGTGCGCGCTCCGTGCGCACGTCCTTGCAGCGCAGCGCGATTACCGCCAGCGCACCCAGCACGTACACACCCAGCACGGACATGCTCGCCAGCACGGCGAGCTGTGCGAACGTTCCGCTAGCCGAAACTGCGAGCACCAGCGTGCCGTAGGTCAGGATCGCGGCGTGCGGCGTGTGATAGCGCGGATGCACTGCAGACAACCAGCGGGGCAGTGAACCGTCGCGCGCCATTGCGAACAGCGTGCGTGGTGCTGCCAGGATGGCCCCGGTGGCCCAGCCCAGCATCGAGATCGTTGCGCCTGCGAGCAGCAGCGACGCGCCTGCGTTGCCTGCAAAGGTGCGGGCTGCGCTCGCGAGCGGAGCCACGGTGTCCTGCGCCAGCGACGATCCGAGCAGCCCTGTCGCCACTGCCTGGACGGCGAGGTACAGCAACGTCGCGGCCCCCAGTGCCAGCATCGTCGCGAGCGGCACCGTGCGCGCGGCATCGCGTACCTCGCCGGTCGGCATCAATGCGGATTCGACGCCGACGAAAGCGAAGATGAGCATGCCGGTCGACGCCGCGAGTTGTGACGCTGCGGGCAACGCGTCGATGCGAAGGTGCGACGGCGTGATGAACCAGGCGCCGACGAGTACGAAGAACAACAGCGGTACGAGCTTGGCGGCTGTCGACCAGGCGACGATTCGGGCGCCGAAACGCAACCCGCGCACGTTGGCGAACACGAGGACCGCCACGAGTGAAGCGGTGAGTGTGAAAGGCCAGGCGGCGTGCTCGAGTCCCAGCAGTCGCGCCGCTGTCTGTCCGAGCAGGGCGACGATCGCGCCACCCGAGGCGATCTGCGCGACGTTGAGCAGGATCCCCGCGACCAGGCCGAAGTAGGGACCGAGTCCCACTTCGATGTACGCATACGGACCGCCGGTGGCCGTGACCCGGCTGCCGGCTTCCGCGAAGATCATCACCACGAACGCCATCACTGCCGCGCACACCAGGTACGCGATCGGCGCCGCGGTACCCAGTTGTGCCGCCGCAATTGCCGGCAACACGAAGATGCCGCTGCCCACGGTGTAGTTGAAGATGTGCGCCGTGAGCTGGCCCAGGCCGAGTTCACGAACCAGCAGACGGTCTGGATCCAAGCGTGCGGCCCCCTGCGCTGCAGAACGAAAACGGCGGCTCGTAGTCGCCCAGTTCCGCGCTGCCCGCTGCACTTTGATTGAGTGCCTGGCAGGGCGCAAGCCGGCGTCCGGCTTGGCTTGCTGGCTTCACGCGTAGCGGTGCAGCGGAGTCGGCTATGCTAAGGGGCGGCACTTCAGGCAAGTTATCGAGCAGTGATGCAGATTTTCCGCAATGCCTGCCTGGGCCTGCTCCGGCTGTTCGGCTGGCGCACCTCGCTGACGTGGCCGCCGGAGCCGCGGGGCCTGATCATGGTTTATCCGCACACTTCCAATTGGGACTTCCCGATCGGCGTGTTGTTCAGGATAGGCCACGGTCTTCCGGCCCACTGGATGGGCAAGGACCAGATGTTCCGCTGGCCGTTCCGGCGCCTGCTGCTCGCAATCGGCGGCTTGCCCATCAATCGTCGCGAACGGACCGGTTTCGTGGCGTCGATGGTCGAAGAAATGCGCCGGCGCGACTGGTTGTGGATCGCGGTGGCTCCCGAAGGCACGCGCTCGCATGGCGACTACCTGAAGTCCGGCTTCTATCAGCTGGCACTCGCGGCCGACGTGCCGATCGGGTTGGGCTACATCGATTACGGGCGCAAGCAGGTCGGCATCGACCGTTATGTGCGCATGACGGGGAACGAAGAGCAGGACCTGCAGGTGCTGCGCGATTTCTACGCCACGATCAAACCCAGGAGGCCCGGAAACGCGGGCGGTCTCAAGTTTCGCCAGCGGGAGCCCTAAGGGGCATTACGAATGGGCGGCGTCGTACGACGGCCCAACAATGACGTTCCGAGGGTCAGGGGTCCGCAGCGTGACCGCGACGAGGGAGAAACCGGCGAGGGCGACCGTTGACGCGAAGGGCGCCAACCGGTTCGCGTTCGTCCTGCATCCGCTGACCATCGACTACCTCGCGCATCACCCGCGCTATCGCTGGACTCGTCATCTGCCTCGCGCGCTGGTCGAAGCCGGCGCCGCGCATATGCCGGCCGCTCGGGTCGGTCGCGTCGACGGCGGCGTTTCGCCGACCACGGGCCAATCGGTCCAGGGAATCATCTACGCGCTCGGCGCGACACCGCGCCAGATGCTGAGCCGTCCGCCTGAATTCACGTATCGCAGACTCGATCAAGCCGTGCGCGACGCGGCCGAGCAGGGTGTGCAGATCGTCGGCCTCGGCGCGTTCACGAAAGTGGTGGGGGATGCGGGCGTCACGGTGGCGCGGCGTGCGTCGATCCCGGTCACGACCGGCAACAGTCTCACGATCGCGGCCACCCTCGAGACGGCCAAACTCACGGCGCGACGGATGGGCTGGGCCGATCTGTCGCGCGCCAAGGCCATGGTGGTCGGCGCGACGGGCTCGATTGGCTCCGTCTGCTCACGCCTGCTGGCAGCAGCCGTGCATGACGTGGTGCTCGTGTCGATCGAGCCGGACCGGCTCATTGCACTCAAGCAGAAGATCCTGGAGGAGACACCCGGCACTCACGTCGAACTCGACACCACGACGACGCGCTGGGTGGGTGATTGCGACCTGATCGTGACGGCGACATCGGCGTTCGGCCAGCGCGTGCTCGACGTCAGCCAGTGCAAGCCTGGCGCGGTCATCCTCGACGTGGCGCTGCCGCCGGATATCTCCGCGGAGGAGGCCGCGACGCGCCCGGACGTGCTCGTGGTCGAGAGCGGTGAGGTGCTGATTCCGGGTCCCGTCGAGTTCAGTTTCGACATCGGACTGCCCCAGGGAGTCGCCTACGCCTGCCTCGCGGAGGCCGCGTTGCTGGCAATGGAGGGGCGCTTTGAATCCTTCACGCTCGGGCGCGACGTGCCACCCGGGAAGGTCAAGGAAATCTATCGGCTGTTCCGCAAGCACGGCTTCCAGATCGCACCGTTGCGCACGTTCGGCGCGCTGCTGAGCGATGCCCTCGTTGCAGAAAAAAATGCGCGCGCCGAGGAGTTGCGGCGCGATCACGCCCTGCTGCAGCGGGTCAAGGCCGAGGCCGCCGCCCGCATCGCGAAGATTCCGCCGCGTGCAAAAGGTGTGGCCGCACCGTCGACTCCGCAAGCCTGAACCGTGCGAAGAGTTGGCATGCTGGCCCCGGCATGTGTATACGAATCCCAGCCATTGCAGGAAGCCACGTTCATGCGCAGCCTTGTTCAGGCCCGGGTGCTTACGCTCGTCGTAATCGCGTTCATCGCGGGCTGCGTCGATGTGCCTGAGGGCATCGAGCCCGTCACGGGCTTCCAGGTCGAGCGGTACATGGGCCGCTGGTACGAGGTGGCCCGGCTCGATCACAGTTTCGAGCGCGGCATGGAACAGGTCACCGCCACTTACCAGCTGCAGCCGGACGGCACGGTATCCGTGCTGAACCGCGGCTACCGCGCGGACAAGGCCGAGTGGAGCGAGGCCAGCGGCAAGGCCAGGTTCCTCGGCAAGCCGGACGTGGCCGCACTCAAGGTTTCGTTTTTCGGTCCGTTCTACGGCGGTTACAACGTCGTCGACCTCGACCCCGGCTATCAGTACGCGCTGATCGCGGGCCCGAGCCGTTCTTATCTCTGGATCCTGTCGCGCACGCCGACGCCGCCCAGGGCGGAAGTCGAGCGGCTCGTGGCGAAGGCGAAGACGCTTGGCTACGACACCTCGCAGCTGATTTATGTGCAGCACTGACGCCGTGGCTTGCAGCCACCCGCACGCGAGGCCGGCCCACTCATGAGCATTGCACTGCTGATTTTCATTGCGACGATCGTCGTGAGCCTCGTGGCGCTGTATGCCGCGCCGCAACTGATGGGACGACTCGTCTTCCGGCCGTACGACACGCAGCGCCGGGGCGTCTACTACACGGTCATCACGCACGGCTTCGTGCACGGCGACCTGATGCACCTCATCTTCAACATGATGACGTTCTGGTTCTTCGCGTTCCTGCTCGAGCGCCGTATCGGCGGCTTCGAGTTCGGCTTGCTGTACTTCGGCAGCCTCGCGCTGGCGGTGAGCACGACCTACTTCAAGCACCGCAAGGATCCGCAGTACGCAACGCTCGGCGCGTCCGGGGCGATCGCGGCCGTGCTGTTCGCGGCGATCGTGTACTTCCCGTCAATGAAGCTGTTCATCTTGCCGATACCGGTGCCGATTCCCGCGCCTTTGTTTGCCGTCGCGTATGTCGCCTATTCCTGGTACGCAAAGGAAGGCGGCCGCTTTTCCAGTGGCATGGCGGGACAGAAGATCAATCACGACGCGCACCTCATCGGTGCGCTGGTCGGCCTGGTGTTCGTCCTGGTGACGGACCCGGGCGCCTATGCGCAACTGCTGCGCACAGTCTTCGGCTGAGCGCCAAACCGAGAACTGCGTCCGCTTGTGCGGGAGAATGCCGCGTACGATGCGCGCAAGCGCATGGGTGCGCCATATCTTGTGTGCTTTGCGAGTCTCCGGAGGAGTGACATGCGGAACAGAATATTCGTTTATGCGCTGTGCCTGGCGTTGCTGAACCTCGCGTCGCCGCAGGTTGCGCAGGCTTCGCTCGTCGGCACGCTGCAGGCCGTGGAAGCCTCGGGCACGCGCGCGCAGGACCTCGCGATCGTGAGCTCGGCGCTCGCGCGCGAGCAGGTGCGCGGACAGATGGAAGCCATGGGCGTGGATCCGGCGGCGGTCGATGCGCGCGTCGCGCGTCTCACGGACTCCGAACTGCGCTCGCTCGCCGATCGCATGGAGCAGATGCCGGCGGGCGGCGATGCCCTTGCGGTGATCGGTATCGTGTTCCTGATCCTGATCATTCTCGAACTCGTCGGCGTGATCGACATCTTCAAGAAGACCTGAGGCGCCGTCGCGGCACGGCTGCAGTGCCCGTTTCGACCATGAGTCGCGGACGCGCGTGGGCCGTGCTCGCGCTCCTTCTGGCGTTGCTGCTGCTGGTCGGTTGCGCCGGGCCGTCGCGGCTCGCGCAGTTGCCTGCAGAGCTGCCAGCGCGGGTTGAGCTCACATCGACACCCTTTCATCCGCAGACCGAGCACCAGTGTGGTCCTGCGGCGCTGGCGACAGTGCTCGGTGCGGCGGGGCGCACCGTCGATCCAGCGGCGTTGGCAACCGAGGTCTACCTGCC
>JAPLSF010000288.1 GCA_026398785.1 Pseudomonadota bacterium
TCCAACGGCGTCGAGATGGGGCACGCCAGCTGGGACGGCAGTTACACGCTCACCACGCGGCTGGCAGCCGAACGCGCCTACCGCGAGGCGGGCATCGCCGACGCCGCCGCGGAAATCGACCTGATTCAAGTGCACGACTGCTTCTCGATCACGGAGCTGGTGCTGATGGAAGACCTCGGTTTCTCGGCAACGGGCCGCGCGGTGCACGACATACTCGACGGCCGTTACGACCGCGACGGCGCCGTGCCGGCCCAGACCGACGGCGGCCTGAAATGCTTCGGTCATCCGGTGGGCGCCTCGGGCCTGCGCATGGCCTACGAGATCTATACGCAACTGCTGGGCCGCGCCGGCGAGCGTCAGCTCGCCACGCCGTCCATCGGCCTTACCCACAACCTGGGCGGAATACCGAATCGCAACGTCGCGAGCGTGTCCGTGCTGGGACTGCACCGAGGTTAACCGTGGACCACAGCGTCAAACGCCTGCAGCCGGCCGCCGAGCCCAGGCAATGGGGCCTCACCGACCAGGAACTGGTCACGCGCCCCACGGTGTTCCGGTCTGACCTGCTCACCGGCAAGGTGTTCGTCGTGTCGGGCGGTGGCTCCGGCATCGGTCGCGGCATCACCTACCTGCTCGCACGCCTCGGCGCGGAGGTGATGATCTGCGGACGGCGTGCGGAGAAACTCGAGGAAACCGCCAGCGGCATCGAGTCGCAGCTCGGCCGGCGCATCGCCACGCACGCGATGACCATCCGCGATCCCGAGCAGGTCGAAGAGTTGATCGCCGTCACCTTCGAGCGCTTCGGACGGCTGGACACGGTCGTCAACAACAGCGGTGGACAGTTCCCGCAGGCAGCCATCGATTTCAGCGTCAAGGGCTGGAACGCCGTCATCGACACCAACCTCAATGGCAGCTGGTACATGATGCAGGCGGCAGCACGCCAGTGGCGTGACCGCGGCCAGGCCGGCAACATCGTCAACATCGTGGCGACCGTCTGGCGTGGCATGCCGCAGGTCGCACACACCTGCGCCGCGCGCGCCGGCGTGATCTACCTCAGCAAGACCGTGGCGACCGAGTGGGCGCCGCTCGGCATCCGCGTCAACTGCGTCGCGCCCGGTGCGATCGCCACCGAGGGCCTCAACGTCTACCCCGACGGCGTGCCTGAACGATTCGCGCTGACCAATCCGCTGAAGCGCATGGGCGACGTGCTCGACATCGCCGAAGCAGTGGTCTACGTGGGCGCCGACTCCGGCAAGTTCGTCACCGGCGAGGTCATCGTCGTGGACGGCGGCCACAGCGCCTGGGGCGACACTGAATGGCCGGGCGGACGGCCCGATTACTTCGACGTCGGCTGAGGCCGGCACGACACACGAGGAGACGCAGCATGGCCGACACGCCCTTCCACCGGACCCCGCGCGCGGAGCTGCCGGAGCAGTTCCACCTCGCCTGGGACACGCTCAACGGACTGACCGGCGAGCCGGCCTTTGTCGAGGTATTCGCCTCGAACCCGGCGATGCTCGACTTCGTGATGAACCGCTTCTCCATGGGCCTGTTCTTCGGCGGCCAGGTGGAACAGCGCTACAAGCAGCTGGCGCGGCTCAAGCTGTCGCTGCTGCACGGCTGCCGCACCTGCAACAAGCAGAACGTGCCGGGCGCCCTGCAGGCCGGTATCACGCAGGCGCAGGTCGACGCGATGGACACTTTCGAATCCGGTCCGTTCACCGATGCGGAAAAAGCGGTCATCGCCTATGCCGGCGAAGTTGCCCTGACCAACGCCGCCGGCCGCATGTCACCCGAGTTGTACGCGCGGCTGCGCAGGTCTTTCTCGGATGCCGACCTGCTCGAGCTCGGCACGGTCATGGCCATCGTCTCCGGCATGGACAAGCTCTCGTTCGTGCTGGGCCTCGTCGAGCGCGAAGACTATTGCCCGTTTGCGGCGCCGGCGGCGGCAGCCTGACACGTCCGTCGCGCGCCGGCGCCCGACGACGGCTGCCGGGATTTCAAGCGCCTGAAAGCAAACGGGGCGGCCAAGGCCGCCCCGTTCGCTCAATCTCCGCCAGCCGGTCGGATCAGTTGGCACCCCCGAAACCGATGCCGAACTCGACGCCGTAGTTGATCGGCGCGCCGAACTGCGAGTGCGTCCACAGCGTTGCGACCGACTGCGAGGCGATCCGGTAACGCTCGTCGGTCAGGTTCTTGCCGTAGCCGCGCAGGAACCAGTTGCGGTCCGGCGAGGTGTAGGTGACCGAGGCGTTGATCAGGTCTTTCGCATCCAGGTAGGCGTCGTACTCACGGCCGGGGGCCGCGATGTAGAACAGGTTCTCGTCCTCGTGGTAGTACTCGGCCGCGAAATCGACGCTGCCGCCATTGCCGAGCTCCCAGGTGTAGATGCCCTGGATCGAGCCCATGAACTCAGGCGAACGCGGCACCGGCAGGCCGGAGAAGTCTTCGTTGAACTCCAGGATCGTCGCGCCCGTGACCGGGTCGACGAGCTCGGGCTGGTTGATCACGAAGTCCTTGTACTCGGCGTCCAGGTACGAGGCCTGGGCCCGCAGGCGGAAGCTGTCGGTCAATGCGGCCTGGAACTCGAGTTCGATGCCCTTGGCCTCGACTTCGGCGGCGTTGTAGTACACCGTTTCCTGGAACTGCGCTCCCGCCACGGGTTGAGCCTGGATATTCACGGCCCGCTGCGCATCGTCGTAGGTCGTGAAGAAGATCGTCGGGTTGAAGCGGTAACGCCCGTCCTCGCTTTCCCACTTCATGCCGATCTCGTAGTTGGTCGCAAACTCGGGGTCGACCGGGCGGGTCAACTCCGAAACCATCACGCCGCTGGTGCCGGTCTGGTCGTTGTAGCCGCCCGCCTTGTAGCCTTCCGAAATCGTCCCGTACAGGAAGAGGTCGTCAGTGAACTTGTAGGAACCAACCACGCGCCAGCTCGGCTCGGTCCAGGTCTCGGACAGGTTCGAGAAGCCCGGCGTCTTGTCATTGACGATGATGCCGCCCGGGAACCTGTTGAAGTTGCCGGCCTGCAGCGGCTCTCGGAAGTCTTCCCACGACAGGCTGCCGTTGTTCAGGTTGTCGTCCAGGATATCGAAGCCCACCTGGGTACGACCCGCCCACGAGCGCTCGTCGCGCGTCAGGCGGTAGCCGCCCGACAGCGAGAACTGCTCGGTGACTTCCCAGGTCGCGTCGACGTAACCCGCGATCGAGTCCGAGTCCTGGTTGTTGCAGAGCACCTGTGGCGTGCTGTTGTTGAGCTGCTGAGGTGCGCCGATCGAGCCCAGGTCGAAAGCCAGGTCGATGAAGCCGAGCACCTGCACCACGCAGAAAGCGGCGTCGTTGGTCTGCTGGAACACGCCAGCGACGAAATTGACCGGCAGGTCGAAGTTCGAGGCGAAGCGTGCCTCGAACTGGGTCGTTTCGCGCGTGGTGTCGCGCGTCGCGTCGAACAGCGAGATGACCTCGCCGGTGACCTGGTTGACCGGTGCGGCGCCGGTGTAGGTATTCGGCAGGTGCTCGTCCTGGTCGCGCTTGCCGGCATTGGCGTAAATCGTGCCGACTCCGATGTCCCATTCCATGTTCAGGTAAAAGCCGTCAACGTCGATGACCTGGCCGCGGCCCATCCGGAGCAGGAACTCGTTGCGCTGGGTCGAGCCGACGTTATCGAGCGGATCGCCGTTCGGCCGCGTGAAGCCGAGGGCGTTCCACAGGTACGGGCCGCCTCGCGGCGTGTCATTGTAGGCGGGCACCGCGTCCGAGCGGTCACGCATGATTTCGTACTGCGCGAGGAACTTCAGGTCCTCGGTCGGGTTCCACTGCACCTTGACCCGGCCATTGGTGACGTCTTCGCCACCGCTGCTCCTGTTCGGGCTGCCCACGCCGGTCGTCCCGGTGACACCTGGAATGTTGAACGGCGCAGCCGTGCCGCCGAACAGATTGAGTGTATTGATCGGACCATAGTTCGCGCCGAGCTTGTAGTAGCCGTCGGACTGCTGGTACGCACCGACGAACCGCATCGAAAGCACGTCGTCGATCAGCGGCAGGTCGAACGAACCCTGCACCCGCTGCGAGTTGAAGCTGCCGTAGGCGAGGCGGATTTCCCCGCCCATGTCATTCATGTCCGGGCGCTTGCTGCGGATGTTGACCGCGCCGCCCGTGGTGTTCTTGCCGAACAGCGTGCCCTGCGGGCCGCGCAGCACTTCGACGCTCTCGATGTCGAAGGTGTCGAGCAGCTGTGTCTGCACGCTCGGCAGCACGAAGTCGTCCATCGTCACGCCGACCGGCGCGTCCTGGTAGACGATGATGTCAGTCAGGCCCACGCCGCGCATGGCAAAGGACGCGGCGTTGAATGCGGTGATGCGCGAGGCCGAGAAGCCCGGCACCGAGGACGCGATGCCCGAGATATCACGGGCGACCATGCGGTCGATGTCCTCGGCAGTCACGGCCGAAACCGAAATTGGCGTCTGCTGCAGGTTGGTGATGCCCGCGCGCGTCGCGGTGACGAGCACTTCCTCGAGCCCGGACGCGGCGTCCTGCGCCAGCACGGCGGGAGCGGCAGCGGCAGTGAGCACGGCGGTAACGATCTGCGCGATCGGCGTTGAGCGGGAACGGAACACGGTCATGAAGCTTTCCCCTGGTGAGACAGGCCACTGCTGCGGCCCGGTTTTGTGGCTGGCGATCCAAGCCACTCCTGAATCCTGCTGGCGAAGCTTTTTAAAGCACTGCGAGAAAAAAAGCAATCATGACTGTTTTTCATTTTTGCAACGCAACAGGCAAGTACCTACAGGCCGTTATCTGGCGAATACAGCGCTTTCGACCATGTTCTGGGTCGATTGACGGGTTTTCGCAACACCGGATCGTGACCCGGAGCCGGGATAAAACAGTCAGGTCTGTTTCTTTTTCAGGGCTGTTTGCTATATTCGAGCGGCTCCGCTCATTCCGATTCGAGGAAACGTCCATGGCTGCGAATCTGAAGGCCGTCTGGCCGATGAACCTACGTGCACCCGCCGGCTCGCTCGAAGCCAAGCAGCCCGAGGCCGACGACGGCCATGACGTGCCGGATCCTTCGCGCTACTACTCGCGCGAGTTCATGGAAAAGGAGTGGAAGTTCCTCTGGCCGCGCGTGTGGCTGCTGGCCCGGCCACGAGAGCTTCGTGATCGTGCGCCAGGCGGATGGCGGCATCCGCGCCTTCTTCAACGTCTGCCCGCACCGCGCCAACCCGATTGCGCTCAACGAACGCGGCAGCGTCGCGAAATTCACCTGCGCGTTCCACGCCTGGCGCTTCTGCATCGATGGCAAGCTCGACTGCATCACCGACGAGCACAGTTTCGACACGCAGGTGGTGGGGCACCGCCCCGGCCTGACCGAGGCGCGCTGCGAGCAGATCGGCGGCCTGATCTTCATCAACATGGATGGCAAGGCCCCGCCGCTCGCCGACTGGATTGGCCTGCCGCCGGGCTACATCGAGAACTACCAGATCGACAAGATGCACGTCGTGCGCCACGTGCGCACCGAGTGGCAGGCGAACTGGAAGACCGGCGTCGACGCGTTCTACGAGACCTATCACCTGCCGCACATCCATCCGCAGACGCAGGGCGTGATGGAAGACTTTTCTCAGTACGACGCCTACCCGAACGGCTTCCAGCGCATGATCGTGCCGATCTGCACGCCGAGTCATCGCGTACACGACCGCGAGAACGTCAACGAAGGCCTGCAGTACATGATGATCGAGGCCGGCATGGATCCGGCCGAGTTCAAGGGCACCGCCATGGAAGTGCGCGTGGCCGTGCAGCAGGCCAAGCGCGCGCGCGCGAAGCGCCTCGGGCTCGACCACTACGACACGTTCACCGACGGCCAGCTCACCGACAGCTGGGCCACCGGTTACTTCCCGAACGTGCAGATCGGCATGCACCCGGAAGGCGTGTTCGTCATGCGTTTCCAGCCGCACCCGACCGATCCCGAGCGTTTCTTCTACGACAACATGACGCTGGTCCGTTACGTGGACGACCCGAAGTACTCCGTGCCGGGCTGGATGGGCCTGCCGAAGGACACCGACGTGACGGGAGCCACGCGCCCGAACATCGAGCATCACTTCGTCGGTGGCGAGCGCGCCGACCTCGGTGACGTGCTGAACCAGGACGTGGATCTCGTCGAAGCCGTGCAGCGCGGGCAGAAGTCGCGTGGCTTCCGCGGGCCGCTCTGGAGCCAGCAGGAATCGCGCCTCCGCCACTACCAGCGCGAGATCGACCGCTACATCAACGGCGAGAAGTGAGCGCGCGCCGTTACTACAACGACCTCGTCGTTGGCGAGACGCGCGAGTCGCACGCAGCGACCGTCGAACTCGACGCCCTCCTCGCCTTCGCGCGCGCCTACGATCCGCAGTACTTTCACGCGGACCCGGAAGCGGCGCTCGACTCCGTATTCGGCGAAGTCATCGCCTCGGGCATCTACACGATGGCGCTGTGGCGCAAGCTCGATCACGAGATCAGCGGCGACATCGCCTGGATCTGCGGCATCGCCTGGGAAGACGTGAAGTGGCCCGTGGCCGTGCGCGCCGGCGACCGGTTGCGGGCGCGGTTCGAATGCCTCGCGAAGCGCCCGTCGTCTGCGGACGCAACGCGCGGCGTGGTGGAGTTCCGCTATATGCTGCTGAACCAGCGCGACGAGATCGCCTGGACCTGTCGCAGCATCAACCTCGTCGAGACAGGTCCGCGGCAGGCCGCCCCCTGACCACTCGTCTGGTCACTGGTCTGGTCACTCGTCTGGCGCGATCTTGAGTTCGAGGCCGTCGAGCGCCGGCGTGAAGTCCACCTGGCAGCTGAGACGCGACGTCGACGCGTCGTAGTGCTGCAATTCGACCAGCAGTTCCTTTTCGTCGCCCTGCGGCGCGGGCAGTTTCGGCATCCAGTCAGGCTTGATGAAGATGTGGCACGTGGCGCACGAGCAGAGTCCGCCGCAGATGGCCGTGACGCCGTAATCGAATTCCCGCAGCGTCTCCATCAGCTTGACGCCGACACGTCCCTCGACCTCGTGGACGTTGCCGTCGCGGTCGGTCACCACCATCTTCGCCATGCTCGCACCCGTCAGTCGTTGTGATCGAATCAGTGATTATTGCAGCGCAAGACCCCGGATGCACGCACCTGCAGGTCGCGTTCGAGCCGTTCCGCCCGGCGAGCCGCCTCGAAGGCATCGGGACCGGGCGTCGCGGATGCCAGCAGACCGCGGTACCAGAGCCACTGCACGTAGTCGAATGCCCAGCGGGCGCGATCCAGTCTCGACAATTCGACGGTCCCGCCCGAGCGGATGTACTCATCGCACAAGAGACCAGTGCTTGCGGCAGACAACCGCAGCTGGCTCGCGCAGGACGCCAGGTCGAACACGGCATCGCCGAGCCCGGCATACTCCCAGTCGACCAGCCACAACCGTCCTGCGGGATCGGTCACGAGGTTCTGCGCGTGGACGTCGTGATGGCAGAGCGCATCCACCCGACCCGGGCCGAGCTGCGACAGAACCTCCACGGCGCAGGCGGCGAGCGCGGGCCGCGCGGCGTTCGCTGGCAGACCGGTCTCCAGCTGGCGCACCTGTACCGCGAAATCGACGACACGCGTGCCCGGCGGCGGCGTCAGTTCGTGCAGCTGTCGCAGCATCGCCGCCACTCGCTGGATCGTTCGATCAAGGCCCTCGGCAGAGGAGTCGCCCTGCGCGCTGGCAATCCACTGCGTGACCAGCAGCCGCGCCGATGGATCGCAACGCACCACTCGCGGTGCGAGCCCGGCATGGGCGACGAGGCGAAGAATCTCGCCTTCTGCGTGCAGGTCGGCGCCGAGCTGTTCATTGCCCGCACGTGCGTACCGTACGAACCGGTCCTGACCGGGCACCGACACGTGCCAGGCGAAATTGCTGAGGCTGCCGGCGATTGGCTCGAACCTCGCGACTGCGAGCGAAGCCGTGCCGGCCTCGGTCGCGAGGGCAGCCCGCGCCACACGCTCAGCCTCCTGCCAACCTGCCTGCATTACTGCCAATTCTCGTGTGCGACTGCGAGGCGTGCGCCTCGGCGCCATTGCCAGTAGCCGCGCAACGCCAGCGCCGTGTACAGCAGAAACAGCAATGCGGTTGCCGCGAGCCCTTGCGAGGCGGCGAGCAAGGCCGCGGCCAAGTCCAATACTACCCAATACAGCCAGTTCTCGAGCACTTTGCGCGCAACCATCCACGTGGTGAGCACGCTGCCCCACGCGATCGCCGCGTCGAGATAGGGCACCCAGGACGTCGCAGATCCCCGCGTAATCACCCAGCCATTCACGAGCGCGAACACTGCGATTGCGGCCCCGGCCAGTGCATGTTGCCGTGCCGTCCAGCGGCTGACGGCGCGAGGCGCCTCCGACCCGGAGCCGCGCCACGAACGCCAGCCATAAACCGACATGCCGACGTAGAAGACCTGCAGCGCGGCCTGCATGACGAGGCCCGCGCGCGCGAAGACGACCAGGTAGAGCACCGCACTGGCGACGGCGAACGCCCAGCACCAGGCACTCTGCCGGATCGCGAAACCGAGGTAGCCGAGCGCCAGGGCGGCCGCTACCCATTCGATGGCAGGGACGGCTGCGAATGCGCCGAGCACCGAGTCGAGCAGGATCAACCTTCGTCCGACGTCGGCATGCCGCCGAGCACCTTCATGACGAAGACCGCGCGACGCTCGGCGCCGAACGTACGGCGCGTCTCCTGCTCGAGTGCCCTGAACAGCAGACCGTGCTCGCCGGCCACCTGCGTGCTCATCGCGTTGGTCACGACGTCGAGATCCGGATAGGCATTGAGGCGTTCGATGAAGTCCTTGATCGGCGGCACGTAGTCCGCGTCGAGGGGATAGAGGCTGATTTCAACTGCCGTGCGCATCTGTGTGTCCTCATGAGTGTCTGCAGCGCCGTTACCAGCGCCACTGCAACGTGATTCCCGCAAGCCGCCCGTCGCCGCGCTGAACGTACAGCTTGTTGGCATAGTCTGGCGGCTCGAGTCCGAAATAAAACCCGCGGACGGCGTAATTCTCGTTCATGACGTTGCGCACCCAGGCCTCGACCGACCAGGGGCCGTGGGAGTAACCGGCCTTGAGGTTGAGCAACGTGTACGGGGCCGAACGCTGGTCGTGGCTGGTGTCGAAGTAGAACGCGTCGACTCCGTTCAGATCCGCGCGGGCCATCCACCCCTCCCCGCCACCCCATTGCGCGGACAACGAGTACTGATACCCCGGTGCATGCGCCTGCTCCCGACCGTCGAGATTGCGCTCGCCATATTGGTACCCGACGTACTCGGTATGCAGCAACCCGAGCGTCGCACCGAGGCTCAGACGCTCGACGGGCTGCCAGGCCAGCGAGGCTTCGAGACCGTAATTGCGGCCCCTGGCGGCGTTATCGGTATAGAAGACGTACGACAACGGATCGCCCGGATCGAGCTGGAACGACGTCGCCACCTGCTGGTCTTCGCGCCACATGTAGAAGAGCGCGATATCGCCCTGCACTCTTGCCCCGGCGTCGCTGAAGCGCATGCCCGACTCTGCGTTCCACAGGTACTCGGGCGTGAACTGACGCCGTTCGTCCGGCACGAACTGCCCGATGTTGAAGCCGCCCGCCTTGTAGCCGCGCGCCACCGTGGCGTACCACTGGTTCGACTCACCGAGCGGACCCTGCAAAGAGACCTGGCCGCCGACCATCGTGTCGCGCGGGTCGAAGCGCGCGCCGTTGGAATCACTGTAATCGGCGGACCGCGTTTCGGCACGCATTCCCGCGGTGAGCGACACGTCATGCGGCAACTGCCACTCGGCTTCACCGTAGGCCGCGAGGCTGGTCGCCGCGTAGTGCGTTGCGAGCAGCGGGCGCAGCAGTTCGCCCGCGAATTCGTCGCGCTGCTGCGAGTCCTCATTGAGCCGCAGCGCATAGATACCGGCCACCCAGTCGACGGCGCCGCCCGGATTGCTCTCGATGCGGAGGTCCTGGCTCAACGTCGACCGCTCGCGCGCGTAGCGCGAGAAATAGTCGTAGGGCGCGAACTCACCCCAGTACGCGTCGTTGCCCCAGTCGCCATCGAAGCTGTACACGCTGTCGGACCACGCATACGCGCTGACGCTGCGCACCGTGTAATCCACGATCCTGCCCGCAACGTCGGCGGACACGCCGCGGGTGCGCTGCGCATCACGACCCGGCCGGTCTGAGAGCATCGTGCGCGAGTTGTCGGGGGTGAAGGCGTCGAAGCCGTTGTCAATATCAACGTACAGGGCGGCGAGATCGGCACGCCAGCCCGGCGCCAGCGCCCACCGCAGCTTGCCGCGCAGCGTCGACTCGTCGCGACCGTTCGTATCGTCACGAACGAGGTAGGCGTTGTGCAGGAACCCGTCACTTGAGAAAGTCTGACCGGCAATGCGCCAGGCCGAGCCTGCGTCGCCGATCGGGCCGCCACCCGCCATGCCTGCCGACCAGGTGTCGTGGTCAGCACCGGTGACTTCCACGTGCAAGTCGGGGGTCGTCGACGCGTCGCGCGTCTTGATCTTCACCAGGCCCGCGAGCGCATTCGCGCCGTAGCGCGTGCCTTGCGGACCACGCAGCACTTCGACCTGCTCGGTATCGAACAGCGTGGCCGGCATGCCGACACCGCTCAGGTCGATGTCGTCGATGAGAAAGCCAACCGAAGGATTCGGCGCGCCCTGGTATTGCTCGAGTTCGCCGATGCCGCGCAACTGGAAAAAGCGTGGTCGCGACGTGCCGCCCGACCAGTTGAGGTTCGGCACCAGGCCGAGCACGTCTGCGAAATGCTGCAACCCGGCGGACTGCAGCGTGTCCTGGCCGAGCACCGTGATGCTCGCCGGCAACTCCGTGGCCGACTGGTCCCGCAGCGAAGCGGTGACGATGATTTCTTCGAGCGGCGGCGAGGGCTTCGCGACGGTCCGGTTTGCGGCGGATGCCGGACCTGCCGCCGCAAGCAGCACAATGACCAGCAAGTCGACCCATGCAACAGGCACGTGGCGGCGCGGCTGGCACGCGGCGCGCGATGAATACGAATGAATTGGAGACAGTCCGAGACGCATACCCACTCCCTACGCCGGTACTAACCGGATCAGGTTCAACGGGTTCGTCGATGAGCGGCGCCACATTGCGCGCCCGCGTTCGACGTCTCAGGCCCTTCAGGCCACCCCAAGGTGACGCTGATTATAGGGCTCAAATGGCAGGCGGTGCCCTGAAAATGTTGACGAGGCGCAGCGGCTGAGCACTAATGCCCATCCTCTAAGCTCAGGAAGCCTGCTGCCGCCATGACTCAGCGCAAGTGCCGTCTGTTCCTCGTCGATGCCTTCACGCAGGAGCGTTTCTGCGGCAACCCTGCTGCGGTCGTGCTCGATGCGGACGTGCTCGAGGAGCAGGAGATGCGCCGCATCGCGCGCGAGCTTGCCGGCTTCGAAGTGGCATTCGTGCTCGGTTCGGATTCACCCGACTACGACGTCGAGCTGCGTTTCTTCTCGCCACGCCGTGAGGTCGGATTCGTCGGCCATGCGACAGTCGCTGCGCACTATGTGCGTGCGATGGCAGATGGCGTGCCGCGTGGCAAGGTCCGCCAGAAGTCTGCGGCCGGCATCGTCGGCGTCAAAGTGAGCGGCAAGGCGCCCAATCTGCGGGTCACGATCGACCAGACACCCGCAACGTTCGGCCCCGTCGTGCCGGAAGAACGCCTGGGCCCGGTGCTCGATGCGCTGGGCATCAGTTCGTCGAGCCTGCACCCGGCCTGCCCGGTGCAGGTGATGAGCACGGCGAACTCGCGCCTGCTGATCGGCCTGCAGTCGCCCGACACGCTTGACTCGCTGCAGCCGCAGATGGACCAGCTGATCCACCTCACGTCGCACGTGGGCGCGGACGGCTTTTTCGTCTTCGCGGTCAAGCCAGGGTCGGACCCGACGACCACCGAGTCGCGCATGTTCTGCCCGGTCATCGGCGTGCCCGAGGATCCGGTCAGCGGCAACGCCCACGGCATGCTTGGCGTGTACCTGCTGCACAACGGGTTACTGACTCCGACGGAAGGCAAAGCGTCATTCGTGGGGCTGCAGGGACGCTTCGTCGATCGGCCGGGTCGCGTGGAAGTCACCGTGGCTTGCAGCGGCAAGCGCGCCACGGGCGTGCGCGTGACCGGCGACGCCGTGATCGTCTGCGAGGCAGTGCTTCCGCTCTGAGACCCGGCATCGCCGTACACATGGCGCGGCCATGTGCTCACCGGTTGGTGATGACTGGCGCGCGGCCACGCCGCAGTTGCAGCACGCGAGTCACGTAAGCCGGCACGTCCTCTTCGTGATGCGTGGCCATCACCACGGTCGCGCCACGGCTCACTGCTCCGTCCAGCCTTGCACGCAGCCGCTGCCGCGCCTCGGCATCGAGGCCGTCGAACGGCTCATCGAGCAGCCACAGGCGGCGCGGACGCACAAACGCGCGTGCAACCAGTGCCAGGCGCAGCTGGCCATAGGACAACTCGCGCGCCTGCCGCGTGGCCAGGTCCGTCAGTCCCCACGCGCGCAGTTCGCGCCGCATGCATCGGAGTTCCGCCGCCGTCGGCCACTCGTTCAATCCGATGCTGGCATGGAACCCGGAAACAACGATCTGCTCGACGGTGCACCCCGTTGCGGCATACCGCGCCTGCAACTCCGGTGACACGAGCCCGACCCGCGCTTTCCAGTCGTCGGCCGCGGGCCATAGACGCTCGCGCTTGCCGCCGTGCGCGGGCCAGAGGTCGCCGTAGAGCATTGCGACAAACGTGGACTTGCCCGCCCCATTCGCGCCGCGCAGGCACCAGTGCTGACCGCGCTCCAACGTCCAGTCAAACATGCCGACGACGAGCCGCTCCTCGCGGTACACCGCGGCCCGATGCAATTGCAGCAGCGGCCTCGCAGAGCGAATCCTGCTCGCGTCGACGCCCGCATCCTGCGCCTTGCGCTTCAATGCTGGCGCGATCGTCGCTCGCGCCTCGAGTCGCAACGCGGATGGATCGGCGGCGCCGGCACGCAGGTCCGTGACGCTTTCGATGCCGCCGCGGGCAATGTGCGCGATGTGAGTGAGGCCCACGGGCCAGTCGCCGCGCCGATGACTCGTCAGTATCCACGCGGTCCGTGGCGACGACGCCAGTCGCAGGGCGCGCAGGAATGCCGCGCGCCCTTTGACGTCGAGGCCATTCAAGACTTCATCCAGCAGCAGCAAGTCCGGTTCGCGCACCACTGCGCGCGCCAGCAGCACGCGGCGGCGCTGGCCGTACGACAGCGACAGGAATGTCCGCGACGCATAGCCGGCCAGGCCCACCTGCTGCAGCGCCTGCCGGATGCGTCGCTGTTGAGTGCGCGTTGCGGACTGCAGCGGCAAGTCTGAATCTTCGTAGCCCGTGAGCACGACTTGCGCAACATCGAGCGTCGACTCGTAGCGCACGTACCGATCCTGCCGCTCGGGACCGAGGTAGGCGATGCGGTCAGCCGCAAACAGCGGTTGCTCGAGCACTTCGCCATCGCGCAGGTGGTAGCGGCGGGTTTCGCGTCCCGTCGGTGTCGGCCACACGTCGCCGCGCAGCAGCTTGAGCAGGACGGTCTTGCCGGCGCCATTCGGTCCGAGCAGCAACCAGTGCTCACCGGCGCGAATATCGAGCGAAACATCGCGCAAGGCCCAGTGCCTGCCGAGCCGGACGCTTGCGTTGCCGACTTCGATGCGCTCGAGCTTGCGTCCGGCCGGTACGGCCCGGCTCACGCCGCGAGCCATGTCCAGCATTCGCCGTCCTGCGCGACGCGCCGTTCCTCGAGCAGCTTCTGCAAATGAGCGAGCAGCGAATAGCGCGCCAGCGGGTGCAAAGCGACCGGCGTGTCGGCGTACACGATCGGAAGCAGTTCACCGAGCGTGGCGGCGCCACCCAGTTGCAGCAGGCCATTCACCACTTTGCTTTCGCGCTTGAGCCGATGGGCGATCACCCGATCGATCTCGCCGAGCGGATCCGGCATCACCGCGCCGTGCCCCGGCAGCAGAGCCGTGAGTGGCAGCGTGCGCAGTCGGCGCAGCGATTCGAGATACAGGCGCATGGACCCGTCCGGCGGCAGGATGACGACGGTCGAGCCGCTCATCAGGTGATCGCCGGTCAGCAACCAGCCCTGTGGTTCGAGCAGCAGGCAGACATGGTTCGAAGCGTGCCCCGGCGTGTGATGGGCGCGGATCCGCGTGCCACTCGCTTCGATGACGGCACCGTCGTCGAGCGAGCCGTCCGGTCGGTACGACTCGTCCTGGTGATCGTCGCGCGGGGCCGGCTGCCCCAGCACCACCGCCTGGGTGAGTGCCTTGAGCGCCGCCGCACCGGGCGAATGATCCGGGTGCGAATGTGTGCAGAGCACATGGCTGATGCGGGCGTTGGTTGCCGCGAGGATGCGGTCCACGTGCGTCGTATCGTCGGGACCGGGATCGATCACTACGTAATGCGGGCCGAACCCGACGACGTAGGTGTTCGTGCCCGGTCCGGTCAACGCGCTGGGATTGGGGGCGACAATCCGCTGCAGGTTGGGTGCCAGCCGCCGCACGCTGCCGGTCTCAGCGGGCGCGAACACGTCCTCCGGGTCAATCCCGACGGCCACTACTTCACTCCGCGGGCAGCTTGAACGCGAGTCCGCCCTTGAGCACGACGGCAACGTCCTGCAGTCGGGTGATGTCCGCGAGCGGATCGCCCTTGACCGCGATGAGGTCGCCGAAACGGCCTGGCTGCAGGCTGCCGATCCTGTCGTCCCATCCCATGTGCCGCGCGGCCAGCGAAGTCGCCGACTGGATAGCCTCCATCGGCGTCATGCCACGCTGGACCATGATCGGGAACTGGCGCGCATTGAGCCCGTGCGGATACACGGCCGCGTCGGTGCCGTAGACGATGTCGACGCCCGCAGCGTGCGCCTTGGTGAAGCCCTGCCGCTGCGCTTCGGTCGTCTCGACGTTCTTGCGCAGGAATTCCTCGGGCCACTTTTCTGCACGGCCGACGGTGTCGATCCAGTCGCCGTTGTAGACATCCATCGACAGCCCGGTGCCGTGCTCCTGCGCGAGCCGGATGCCTTCGTCGTCGATCAGCGAGGCGTGTTCGATCGTGTCGGCGCCGGCGAGGATCGCGTCCTTGATCGACTGCGCGCCGTGCGCGTGCGCCGCCACCTTGATGCCGTGCGCGTGGGCCACGTCGACGACGGCCTTGATCTCCTCGGGCATCATTTCGCGCTCGCCCGGCACACCACCGAACGCGAGCACGGCGCCGGACGCAATGACCTTCAACAAGTCGGCACCACCAGCGACGGCCTGCTCGGCTTTTTGCCGGAACTGCTCGGGGCCGCGCGCGACGCCCATGCGCACCTGCGGCGGAATCTCGGATTCGGCATGACCAGGGATGACGAGATCGCCACCGCCCGCCGGGATCGTCAGGTAATAGCCCGCGACCTGCATGCGCGGACCCACCGCGTTGCCCTGGTTGATCGCATCGCGCAGGTCGCGATCGACCCAGGCGATGTACGTGCCGACGTCACGCGCGCCGGTGAACCCGGCCAGCAGCGTGGAACGCGCGCTTTCCCGGGCGATAGCGCCCTGCTCAGCTTTCGTGCGCTTGTAGTAGACGCTGAGGTCGGACGTCTCGTGTCCGCTGTCAGTCAGGTGCGTGTGCATGTCGATCAGGCCGGGCAGGCAGGTGTACTGCTTGAGATCGACGACGGGCATGCCGTTGGGCGACATCGCACCCGGTTGCACCGATTCGACGCGCCCGTTGCGAATGATGACGGTCGCGAGGTCTTGCGCCTGTGCAGCTACCCCGTCGATGAGCTTGCCACACTGGACCGCCACGGAGCCGGAATCGGCCTGGTAGGGCACTGCCGACACGACCTGCATTGGCGCCGCTGCGACAGCCGGCGGCCCGCCCGCGAGTCCAGTCGCCGCGAGCCACCAGACGCCGCCCCAGTTGCGCCTCGACGGTGCGTACGCCGCGTTTTCGCGACATCGCGGTGCAGAAGAAAGCCTGTTCAACATTGGTTCGTTGTCTCCAAACAACATGCGGGTCAGGAACGCCACAAGGCGTTTGACATTGCTTCCGCGGCAGTCTTTCATTGGCCCGCTGTAGTGTCAAAACACGGGGACTTTGGATGACGAGCGGGCCGGAACCCGTGGGAACACTCGACGTGGCGCTCGCCCACGCCGAAAAGCTGCTCGTGTCCCAGCCGCGACTGGCTGCCGAACAGGCGCGCGAAATCCTCGGCGCCGTTCCGAACCACCCTGCCGCGAAGCTGCTGCTGGCCATAGCCTGCCGCCGTACCAACGATGTCGCCGAAGCAGTGCGAATCCTCGAGCCGCTTGCTGCCTCGCAGCCCCGTTGGGCCGCCGCGCAGCGGGAACTCGGCCTGGCGCTCGGTGACGCCGGGCGTGGCGACGAAGCCGTCGCGGCTCTGCGTACAGCCGTCCGACTGCAACCGACCATGGCCGATGCCTGGCGCGCCCTCGGCGACCACTTGTTCGCCATGGGCGATACGGTGGGCGCCGACCAGGCCTACGCTAACCACATCCGCAATTCGACGCACGACCCCCGGCTCATGGAGCCTGCGCTGGCACTGGCCGAAGGCCGCATCGCCGTCGCCGAGCCGCTGCTGCGAAGTCACCTGCAGCAGTTTCCGACCGACGTGGCCGCAATCCGCATGCTGGCCGAGATCGCCACGCGCATCGGGCGCTACAGCGACGCCGAGAACCTGCTGACGCGCTGCCTGGACCTGGCGCCGGGCTTCAAAGCCGCGCGCCACAACTATGCCCTGGTCCTGCATCGGAACAACAAGCCGGTCGAGGCCCTGGCACAGATCGACCAGTTGCTCGCGGCCGAGCCGCGCAGCCCGAG
>JAPLSF010000143.1 GCA_026398785.1 Pseudomonadota bacterium
GCGTGCGCACGTAGTCCGGTGTGTCGACCGCCGCGAAGCCCTCGATCAGCAGCGTGTCCGCGTATTCCCCGAACCACGGGTTCCGGGAGGCGCTCGCAAACGCATTGCGCAGCGCACTGATTGTCGATGGCGGAGTAGAGATTGCGGTCACGAACGCGGGAAGGGTCGCGACAGCGGTGGTATCGAGAACGCGAACACCCGCCGTCAGCGTGGGATTGTGTTTCGCGATCAGCAAGTGCCAGTACGCATCGAGCGGTCCGACGTCGATGCGGCGTTCACGCACCGAATCGAGGATCGCGCGTGCGGTCACCAGGTTGGGAACCATCTCGCCGTAGAGTGCCGGCCGCGACGCGGTGCGGTATTGCAGCAAGTGATGGCGGAACGCATTGAAACCCGAATGCGAGTGCTCGACTGTCCAGCCGGCGCGACCACCGAAAGTGTCTTCGAACGTGCGATAGGGTGCGTCTTCGCGCACGATAAGATCCGACCGGTAGACCGCACGCCCTGCCGCCCACGCGGCGCGCGGTATCGGCGCCGCGAGCGGCACGACCCTGGCCAGTTGCAGCGCCACCGGATAGCCGCACATGAAGACGCAGCCGAGGTCCGGGCGCGCCCACAGCGTCTCGAGCGGTTGCGGCGCCGGGTAAGACACGTAATCGAAGCAAACGCCGGCTGCCGCCGTGATCCGCTCCAACAGCAAACGCCACGTCGCCTCGACCGCCGGGGTGACGGCGTACATGCGGGCATTCATGATCGCATTGGTCATGCGAACTTCGCGATGCGGGCGGGATTACGGTGCGTCACAGCCGAGCTCGGCCGAGCGCTTCCTGACGTATGCGTCGATGGCCTCGCGCACTGCGGCGTCGAGCGGCGGCGGCGAATACTCGGCGAGCAATCGCTTCCAGACGTCGGTGGCGCGTCGCGTCGCGTCCTTCGCCCCAGCCTCGCTCCAGTTCTCGAAGTTCGACCAGTCGGAGAGCAGCGGACGGTAGAACGCCGTCTCGAAGCGCGCGAGCGTGTGGGCCGTACCGAAGAAATGGCCGCCCGGCTCGACGCCCTTGATGGCGTCGACGGCGAGGTCGTCGTCGTTGAACGCGATCGGCTGCAGGATCGCGGCCCAGCCCCGCAGCATCTCCGCATCGACCACGATCTTCTCGAGCGATGCGACCAGCCCGCCTTCGAGCCAGCCCGCGGCATGGTTGATCAAGTGGCTGTGGCTGAGGATCGCGGCCTGCAGCGAAAACGCGGTCTCGTAAGTGGACTGTGCGTCGACGGCAGGAGACGCGTTGACAGCACTGGTGCGCACGGGAATGCGCAGCCGACGACCGATCTGGGCCGTGGCGATCGCCGCGTGCACGTATTCCGGCGTGCCGAATGCCGGCGAACCCGTGCGCATGTCGACGTTCGAGGTGAAGCCGCCCATGACGCATGGCGAGCCGGGCCGCACGAGCTGGCACAACGCGATGATGCCGAGCGCCTCGGCGGTCTGCTGCACCAGCGCACCGGCCAGCGTGATCGGGGCCATCGCCCCCATCAGCGTGAACGGCGTGAT
>JAPLSF010000040.1 GCA_026398785.1 Pseudomonadota bacterium
CCGGCGTTCGAAACGACGCCGCGCGAGTGCGATGCCTTCGTGATTCGCCGCGGCTTCGACGGCACGGCCACGATCGACATCCCGGGCAGTGCCGGGAAGCGCAGCATCCTGTTCGTCAAGGGCAAGCCCACGGCATCGAACGCGCAGGCAATGGATGCGCTGACCTCCGAGCGCAAGGGTGACGTCACGGTCGTGAAGCTGGGCACGAGCGAGCGCTACGAGATTCCCGACGCGCTGGTCACTGGCGGCTGACTACGCCCCACCAATCTGATTGGCAGCGACCGGATCGGATGGGTGCCCGCTGAGTCGGCGCACCCAATCCGCTGTTTCAGGGCGTATTCCGGTTCCGGGCGAAGTCGCGCACGATGCGATGCCAGCCGGTGTTCCACCCCGCGAGCGATCGCACCTGCCCCCGGCGGGCCGTGCCGTCTTCGAGACCTGACGCCCGGACCTGGCCGGCACCCGGCCGCCTCATCCAGTCGCCATTGGCGGCAGTGCATGAGCGGTCCTGCACCGTGCGTTCCGAACCGATACGACGGCGCGTATTGAGCATCCAGTCAAGCATCGCGGAAGTCCTCGAACATCTGCAGGATGAAGAGCAGACCCGTGGCCAGCAGGGCGGTGGCGCTGAAAAAAGCGATGAACGAGGACAGGATATTCTCCAGCAACGATGAGTGACGCCGGCGACCCACGAGCGAGTCGAGCGAACGGCGACGCGCGCCCGCAGGCGCGCAACGACAAGAAAAAATGAAAGCCCGTGCTGCGCAGCCGACGATGCGTTGCGTGCACGACGAGATTCAGGCGACAGGCGCGGAGGCCTGATTCGAGACGGCGCAGTGAGACCGGCTAACCGTCAATGCTGAACAGCGGCCGGCAGTATACCCGATCCCGGCGGAGCGTGCTGCTTTGCAGCATTTCAACCTTTATGGCCGCAAGTTGCAGTGATTCACTGCGTCGCCGCGATCGAGCGATCGTGACTTCGGGAAGTGCAGCCAGTTCCGCTAGACTTCGTGCAATGCCGGTGCGTTCCTCGCAGCGCATTCAACACGATGCACCGACTCAAGAACTGGCAGCTGTTTGCGATTTGCGTGCTCACGTGGGGCACGACCTGGTTCGCGATCACGTTCCAGATCGGACACGTCGCGCCCGAGGTCGGCGTGGCCATGCGCTTCGCGCTGGCCGGAACGGTGATCCTCGTCCTGTGCGTGTTGCGACAGCAGAGCCTGCGTTTCACTCCGACCCAGCACGCGGTGTTCGCGTTGCAGGGCGGCTTCATGTACGGCGTGTCGTACGTCTGCGTCTACCACGCGGAGCAACACCTCGTGTCGGGTTTGGTGGCAGTGGGCTACTCGGCTTCGCCGCTCGTGGCGGGCCTCGGGGCTCGCGTGTTTTTTGGCGTCAACTTGCGGCCGCGCTTCATCCTCGGCGGTTTGCTCGGCATCGCCGGCGTCGCGCTGATCTTCTGGCCTGAGTTCGGCAAGACCACCGGCGATCGGAACACGCTGCTTGGAGCGTTATTCACCGTGGGTTCCGTACTGCTATCCACGGTCGGCAGCCTGACGGCCAGTCGTAACCGTTCGCGCGGCCTGCCGTTCTGGCCAGCGCTCGGGTTCGGAATGCTCTACGGGGCCGCCGCGGCTGCGTTGATCGCGGTGTTGCAGGGTCAGAGTTTCGCGCCACCAGCCATCGCGTCGTGGTGGCTTTCCCTGTTCTACCTCGCGCTGGCCGGGTCGGTGCTGACGTTCGCGTGTTTCCTGACGTTGCAGGAGCGAATCGGTCCGGGGCCCACCGGCACCATCGGCGTCATGACGCCCCTGCTGGCGCTGGTCGTATCGATGGCTTTCGAGGGGTTCCACCCGGAAATGCTCACGTTCGCGGGCGCAGCGCTCGCCGTGGGTGGGAACGTACTCATGTTGCGGCGGACCTGACGCACGTTCATATCAGATCATCGCCTCGATCAGGCGCGGTCCGCGGTGCTTGAGCGCCGAAGCGTACTGCGCCGCGAATTCCTCGCACGTCGTCGCACGGCTGGCCTCGACGCCGAGGCCTGCGGCGATCTTCGTCCAGTTCATCTCCGGGTCGTGCAGGTCGAGCATCGACATCGCGACCGGGCCGCTGCCGATCGCGCCGACACGCCCGAGCTCGATGTTGAGAATCGCGTAGGAGCGGTTGGCGTAGATCACGATCACGACATCGAGCTTTTCGCGCGCCATCGTCCAGAGCGCCTGCATCGTGTACGCCGCGCCGCCGTCGCCATGCGGACAGATCACCTTCCGGTCCGGTGCAGCGATGGCTGCGCCAACCGCGAGTGGCAGTCCTTGCCCGATCGAGCCGCCGGTCAACGGCAGGTGCGTGTGCGGCCGGGCCCGCGCCATCGTGGACAGCAGCGCAAACGATGCGGTCGCGGATTCGTCGGCAAAGATGGCATTTTCGGGCGTCATCGCGGCAATCACCTGCGCGACACCGAGTGCGGTCAACGGACCGTGCGGCAGTTCCGGCAGTTGCAGCGGAATCCGTACGGGAGATCGCGCGGGCGCACCCAGCGTATCGGCCAGCGCAGCGAGGGCTTGCGCACCGTCCTGATGCGCGTGCGCAAGGTAGCTGAGGTGCGTACCCGCCGGTGAACACCAGCTCTGTTTGCCGGGATACGCGAAGAAAGACACCGGCGGCTTGGCACCGATGAAAATGATCTGTTCAAAGTCTTTCAGGAAGTCGACGATCTGTTCGGCGAAGTAGGGAATGCGTTCCACCGGAACGCGACCCGCGCCGAGTTCGGCGTGCGGTGCGAACGTGTCGCAAAGTAACCGCGCACCCGTTTTCGCCTGCACGCGACCGGCGGCCTCGAGGCCGGCGCCGTAGAGCGCTGCACCGCGTAACAGCAGCGCGGTCTTCTTGCCGTTCGACAGCAAGCTGGCAGCAGCATCGATGGCATCCGCGCTGACCGGCGCAGCAACCATGTCCGGCAGTTTCTGTTCGGCGCGCTGAGCTTCGTTCCAGGCAGTGTCGGCCGGAAGAATCAATGTCGACACACAGCCGGGCGCCGCACGCGCGGTCTGGACCGCCCGCGCAGCATCCGACGCCACCGCATCGGCGCTCTTCGATTCGTGGATCCACGACGAGACCGGGCGTGCAAAGCCGATGATGTCGGACGTCAACGGTGCGTCGTACTGCAGGTGATACGTGGCATGGTCGCCGACGATGTTCACGAGCGGCGTGTTGGCGCGCCGTGCGTTGTGCAGGTTCGCCAGGCCGTTGGCAAGGCCGGGCCCCAGGTGCAGCAGCGTGGCGGCCGGCTTGCCGGCGACGCGTCCGTACCCATCGGCTGCGCCCGTCACTACGCCTTCGAACAGGCACAGCACGGACCGCATCTGCGGCACGGAGTCGAGCGCGGCGACAAAATGCATCTCCGACGTGCCGGGGTTGCCGAAGCAGACTTCGACGTCGCAATTGACCAGGGTCTGCAGCAGGGACTGAGCGCCGTTCATTGTCGTTCTCCGTGTCAGGCCGCTATTTTAGACCCAGCAGTCACCGAATCGGGCACGCCCTTGTGCGCGTCCCGGCATCGCGCGACCATCGGTCGCCCCCGTCGGGCAGCAATGGAAGCGAACGCGATGAACCTCACGCTGGGAATGATTGGACTGGGTCGGATGGGTGGCAACATGAGTCGCCGCCTTGCACGCGCCGGTCATACCGTGGTGGCCTGGGACCGCTCCACCGAGGCGCGGGCCGCAATGGCCGATGAGCCGCGCGTTACGCCCGCCGACACGCTGGAGACGCTGGTGGCACGCCTGCCCTCGCCCAAGCTCGTCTGGCTGATGCTGCCCGCGGGTGCGCCGACGGACGAAACACTGCTCCGGCTCGTGCCGCTGCTGGCGCCGGGCGATGTCGTCGTCGACGGCGCCAATGCGCTGTACAAGGACAGCCAGCGTCATGCGACAGCGCTTGCCGTGCACGGACTGTCGTTCGTCGATGCCGGTGTTTCCGGGGGCGTGTGGGGTCTGGAGAACGGTTACGGCTTGATGGTGGGCGGTGACGTTGCGGCCGTGCGCATGATCGAGCCCGTGTTGCGTGCACTGGCGCCGGCGGCAGACCGCGGCTGGGTGCACTGCGGACCGGCCGGCGCCGGGCACTTCACCAAGATGGTCCACAACGGCATCGAATACGGAATGATGCAGTCCTACGCTGAAGGGCTTGCGTTGCTGCGGGCCAAGAGCGAGTTCGCACTCGACCTGCCGCAGATCACGGAAGCCTGGCGGCACGGCACGGTGATCCGGTCGTGGCTGCTGGATCTCACGGCCGAGTTCCTGGCGCACGACGCTACGCTCGAGTCGACGGCGCCGTTCGTCGCGGATTCGGGGGAAGGGCGCTGGACGGCCATCGAGTCCATCGAACTCGGCGTGCCGACGCCCGTCATGACGCTCTCGTTGATGGAGCGCTTTGCGAGCCAGGGCAAAGGCGATTTCACCAACCGAGTGCTGGCCCGCATGCGCCAGGCCTTCGGCGGGCACGCGGTGAAGGCGAAGTAACGGTCAGCCGCAGGGCGCCATGGTCGAAACTGACGGCGGGTCGTACCAGCCGCCAAAGCGTTCGACCATGCGTGTCGCGGCGTCTGGTCCCCAACTGCCCGAGGCATACGGCTCCGCCTGCGGGCCGCTGGCCAGCAACCGATCCACGATGTCCCAGGCCACCTCGACGGAATCCTGCCGCGCGAACAAGCTCGCGTCACCACGCATTGCGTCTCCGAGCAGTCGCTCGTATGGCGTCATCTCGTCCGTCTGCGCATTGCAGGCATAGAGTTCGGTCTCCTGGCCCACCATCGCTTCACCGGCATCCTTGGTACGGACGCCGAGCGCGATCGCAATCCGGTCCGGCCCGAGCCGGAACCGCAGGTAATTCGCGCGCGGCGGCAGGCTCTCCTCGAAGAGTCGTTGCGGCGGGCGGCGGAACGTCGCCATCACCTCGGTCGCGGTCACCGGCATCCGCTTGCCGGCTCGGATGAAGAACGGCACATCCGCCCATCGCCACGACTCGATCTCGAAGCGCAGCGCCGCGTACGTTTCGGCATCCGAGTTGGGACTGACCCCATCCTCGCTGCGGTAGCCCTCGTACTGGCCGCGCACGATGTCGCGACGGTCGGGGTGCCGGATCGCGCGCAGCACCTTCATCTTTTCGTCGCGCATTGCTTCGGGACCGGTGCCAACGGGCGGCTCCATCGCCAGGATCGCCAGCACCTGCAGCAGGTGGTTCTGCACGACGTCCCTTACCGCGCCGAGTTCTTCGTACAGCCGGCCACGACCCTCGACGCCGAACTTCTCGGCCATCGTGATCTGCACGTGTTCGATGTGCGTGCGGTTCCAGAGCGGCTCGATGATGGAGTTGGCGAAGCGGAAATAGAGCAGGTTCTGCACCGCTTCCTTGCCGAGAAAATGATCGATGCGATAGATCGATTTCTCGTCGACGACCTGCTGTAGCGCACGGTTGATCGTCTGCGCGCTCGAGAGGTCGCGCCCCAGCGGCTTCTCGACGACGACACGGGCATTCGCCGCGCAACCTGAAGTGCCGAGCTTCGCGGCGACCGCGGCAAACAGGCTCGGCGGAATGGCCAGGTAGTGACACGGACGCCGCGCACCGTCCAGTGCTTTGCGCAACGCCACGAACGTGGTGTCATCGCGGTAGTCGCCGTCGACGAGCTGCAACCTGGCTTCGAGACGCTGCAGTGCGTCCGGTTCGGTGCCGTCGCCGTGTTGCGCCAGGCTTTGCCTCAGCCGGGTGATCAGTGCATCCCGCGTCACTCCGCCGCGCGCGACGCCGACCACGATCTCCGGCAAGCGTCCGCGTCGTTCGAGGTTCTCGAGTGCGGGCAGAATCTTCTTGAAGGCGAGGTCGCCCGTGATACCGAACACGACCAATGCATCGGAGTTCTCGCCGTTCATGTCGTCAGTTACCCGGGTTTCGTCATGACCGTTCCTGCAACTGCAGGTGCTTCAACACCCGATTGAGGTTCTTGCGGATTTCGGTGAGCTGGCCCAGTGCAGCGAGCGTCCGCATGAAGTCCTTCATTGGCTGCAGCGGATAACCGCCGTAGTGTCCCGCTTCGGGCACGTCGCTGGTCACCGTCGAACGTCCTGCCAGCACGACGTCGTCCGCGAGCTTGAGGTGTGCCGAGACCACGCTGTTGCCGCCGGTCATGAAGCGCCGTCCGATCGTCGTCGACCCTGCCATCATGAAGCCTGCCGTGTAGAAGCCGTCTTCACCCAGGTCGCAGTTGTGCGCGATGTGACAGATATTGTCGAGCTTCGTGCCCGAGCGGATATGGGTCGAAGACAGCGTCGCGCGATCGATCGCGCAATTGCTGCCGATCTCGACCTCGTCACCGATGCACACGTTGCCGAGGTGCGAGAGCTTCTGCGGCCGCCGGCTCGCGCCAACGGCGTAGCCGAAGCCGTCGCTGCCGATGCTGGTGTGAGGATGCACCTCGCAGTCTCGTCCGAGCTCGCATCCGGCGCCCACGAAAACGTGGGGATGCAGCAAGGTGTTGGAACCGAGGCGCACGTCGTTCTCGACGACGGCGTGCGAGCCGATGCAGCAGCCGTCACCGATGACGGCGTTGGCACCGATCACGCAGTACGGTCCAAGGAGCACGTCCACGCCGATCGTGGCAGACGCGTGGACGATGGCCGTGGGGTGACGCTCGCCCCATTGGGTGAAGCGCTCCCGTTTGCGGTCGAAATACTTGAGCAGTGCCGCCATTCCCATCGAAACGGTCCTGACCGAGAAGCAGCAGCCAAACGCGGCTTCCGTTGCGGCGAGCTGAGCGGCGACGTCGCGCTGCACGACGAGGATGGCGGCCCCGCGCTCGCGCGCGGCCGTGAGCTGCGCCTGGTCGCTCACGAAAACGAGACTATCGGGACCCGCATCGCACGGCATATGGCAGTGCGAGGCTGCTGCGTCCAGATTGCCGTGCAGGTACGTGAAGACGTCCCCATGCCTGCCCTGGACTGTGTGTGCATTGAGCATGGGGATCCCTTCTTGGAATGACGACCGGTGCTCTGTGGCCCGGCCGGAAGCGGCCTCAGGCGGCGGCGTTCGCCAGAGTGACGCGCGCTGTCACTTTGCCGTCGAAGTCCAGCCACTGGTGATTGGCGAAGTCGTACAACTTGCAGCGCTGCACGACGTCCATGTACGTGCGTCGGGTCAAGCGGTAATCGCAGAGATCGGGGAACTTGTCGCGCAGCACCCGCTGCGCTGCACGCAGCGTGAACATCGGAATGCCGGGGTTCAGGTGATGCGCGTTGTGCTCCATGATGTTGTGCATCAGGCGGTCCATGCCCCACGGGAAGCGCACGCAGGCGGTGGACGTGAGGTAAGCCCGGTTGCGCTGCCATTCCTGGCGGTTCCGGAACCAGGCGATGCCCGGGTTGGTGTGGTGCAGGTACACCACGAAGCCGATCACGCCGTTCCACAGCAGGAACGGCACGATGACGGCCAGCGTGAGCAGCAGCGCAATCGATTGCTCCGTTGCGGCTGCGGTGTATGCAACGATGCCGATCCATGCGGCGGCAAACACCGTCACGAGCAGGCTGTCGAGCTGGTACTTGCGGCGGCTCGAGCCGACTTCTTTCATGCTGGCGAAGAACAGCTTCTTCCACCACATCTCGTACAGGTAATACGCGCCCCAGCCGAGGCCCGAGCGGTACAGCCGCTCGAGTGCCCGCCGGTAACCGGGCAGCGCATCGAACTCGGCCTTGGAGTAGGGCGCCCAGACCTGGTCGCGGCCCTTGAGGTTATTGAAGCCGTGGTGCGCGGTGTTGTGTCCCATCTCCCACAGGCTGTAGGCGGTCATCGACGGCAGGAACGCGATTCGTCCGCAGACGGCATTGAGTCGCGAGCTCGAGAAGAAGCTGCCATGGCAGGCATCGTGGCCGACCAGAAAGAGCCGGACGATTGCGAACGCTACGAC
Organism: Pseudomonadota bacterium; assembly: GCA_026398785.1. GTDB lineage: Bacteria > Pseudomonadota > Gammaproteobacteria > Steroidobacterales > Steroidobacteraceae > RPQJ01. Next base: position 7,961 of record JAPLSF010000040.1, read on the forward strand.
CAGCATGCCCAGCACTTTCAGCAGCAGGCTGTCGGCCAGCAGGACGGTCGCGGTTCCCGCGCTGAAAAAGGCGATGTCGAGCAGCAGCACCATGGCTGGCAGCAGGATCTGGGTCCTGGAAGTCTCGAAGGAACACAGCAGGGCCTTGCGATTCCAGGGGCTTGCTTCAGTGCCAGCTTGCATGTCGTGGGGCGCCTCGTCGGTCCGTAGGGAGACAGTGAGGACGCGACGGCAAAGGGTACCGCGCGGACGACCATTGTACCCCAGGCCGGTCGGCATGACTTGACGCGGTGCAATGCGCAGTCCGAATGGTTCACGGACTGCGTGGCGGCTTCTTGTCCGTGACCAGACGATTGTGGCGCCGCAGCACTTCCTGCAGTCGCGCGTGATCGATCGCCACGAGGCGATTGCCGTCGATGCCCGTCATCGTGCGCGCAGCCACCAGCGCATTGACGATGGCTTCTTCCGTCGCGAGCACGGTGGCTTCGAACAGGCCATCGAGCCGGTCGTTCGGAACGAAGGCTGCCTGCTGCAGTCCTTCCGTCGCGGTGGCGGCGGCTGAGTTCGCCGTGGAGAACGCGAGAAAGATGTCACCCGAGCCGTTGCCCGCCGTGCCGCCGGTGCGCGCGATTCCCATCGCGGCGCGCCGTGCGATGCGCTTCAGTTGCGTCGGCAGCAGCGGTGCGTCGGTCGCGACGACGACGATGATCGATCCGAGTTCATTGACGGGGCCTGCGTCCTTCGTGAACGGCGCGTCTTCGGGCCAATCGCGGCCGATCGGGATGCCGGCTACCTGCAACTGCGAACGACGGCCGAAGTTCGATTGCACCAATACCCCGACGGTGTAATCGGCTACACCATGGACCCGCACGCGACGTGACGACGTGCCGGTGCCGCCCTTGAACTCGAACGTGTGCATACCCGTGCCGCCGCCGGCATTGCCTTCGGCAATGGCACCACCGTGCGCGCCATCCAGTGCGGCAAAGACGTGCTCGCGCTTGACGTGGAACCCGTTGAGGTCGTTGAGGTAGCCGTCCCAGGTTTCGGCCACCACGGGCAGGCCCCACAGTTGTTCCGTGCCGCCGTTCTGCAGCATCCATGCGATCACCGAATCGCGCACGACGCCGACGCTGTGCGTGTTCGTGATCAGGATCGGGGTGCCGACGACGCCGGATTCCTCGATCCAGATCGTGCCCGTCATCTCGCCGTTGCCGTTGCCGACCGCGTAGGCGCCGAAGACTCCACTCAGGTCCTTGCGGCCGCGTGGCAGCACGGCGGTCACGCCAGTGCGAACCGGTCCCGTGCCGACCTTGAGCGGGCCTTCGCCTTCGATGAGCGTGGTGTAACCGATCTCGACACCCGCGACGTCGGTGATCGCATTGAGCGGCCCGGGCGTGCCCGGAAATGGAATGCCGAGGTCGCGGGCTCGCGGTTCGGCGGCGGAGGCGGTGCCCATGCTGAGGATGACTCCGAGGCAGGCGACGTGGAAGAGGGTGCACGTGAAGAATCGAGACTCGAGCGTAGACATGTGCGTCACCGTTGGGGTTGCCTTGATTTCCGCGCCAAGAGTGCCGGTAGGATCTATCGGGCATTCTAGCTCTCGTGCATCCAGGACTCACTCACTCGCTCGCGCTGCCAGGGTGGACCCTGCAATACTCGCGACATGGAGCGCGTGCGTTGCATCGTCGGATCCTGCCGTGGTTCGTCCTGGGCCACGGCGGTGCTCTGCACGGCACTGATTGCCGGTTGCGGAGGCGGAGGCGGGGGCTCCGGGGGCGGGCCGTCGATGGCGGCGAACGCGGGGCTCGATGCACGCCCCGACAACACGACCTGCGTCGCCGGGGACCGACCTGCGCAGGACGTGACGCTCGGGACGGAGCGGACTTTTGCGAGCCTGCCGGCGTTTTCCAACCCCATCCTGCTGCTGCAGGGGCCGGGTGATGCCACGCGCTGGTTCGTCGTCGAGCAGGGCGGCACGGTGCGGGTGTTCGACAATCAGCCGGCGGTCGCGACCAGCCGCAGCTTCGTCGATATCAGCGCGCGAGTGCGCTCGGGCGGCGAGCAGGGCCTGCTGGGCATGGCTTTCCATCCCGATTTCCCGACCGACCCGCGCGTATACCTGTCGTACACCAATGCCACGAGCGGCCTCGTTTCGAGGGTCTCGGAATTTCGCACGCGCGACGGCGGCGCCACTCTGGACGCCGCCAGCGAGGTCATCCTGCTCACCGTCGCGCAACCGGAGACCAATCACAACGGCGGCCATATCGCCTTCGGACCTGACGGTTTTCTCTACATCGGGTTTGGCGATGGCGGCAGCGGTGGCGATCCGTGGGGAACGATCGGCAATGGCCAGAATCTCCTGACGACGCTCGGTAAGCTGCTGCGCATCGACATCAACGGCTCGACCGGTAACGTCCCCTATCGCATCCCAGCCAGCAATCCTTACGAGGGCAACGCGCCGTGCAACAGCGGCACCGGTGCGCAGAACTGCCCGGAGATCTACGCGTACGGGTTGCGCAATCCGTGGCGGTGGAGCTTCGATCGAGTGAGTGGCGAGCTGTGGCTTGCCGACGTGGGGCAGGGCGCGATCGAGGAAGTGAATCGCATCGTGTCCGGCGGCAACTACGGCTGGCGCTGCTTCGAAGGCACCAGTTCATACAATTCCACGTGCGGCCCCAACGCCGCGAGCAGCCTGCCGCCCGTCGCGCAGTACAGTCACACGGTCGGCCAGTCCATCACTGGCGGATACGTCTACCGCGGCGCGGCCATGCCGGCGCTCGCGGGCCGCTACGTGTTCGGCGACTTCGTGTCGGGACGCATCTGGCACATCGCGGGGGACACGCCGCCGACGCTCAGCGTCACCGCGGGATTCGACAGCGGCCTGTCGATCGCTTCGTTCGCGCAGGGGATCGACGGCGAGCTGTATATCGTCAATTACGGCGGCACGTTGCATCGTTTGCGCCAGGGCACGACGAGTGGCGGATCGGTCGCTTCGCAACTGTCGGCGACGGGCTGCGTCCTGGCGGGTGATCCCACCAAGGCCGCGGCGGGTCTCGTGCCGTATGCGCCCAATGCACCGTTCTGGTCGGACGGCGCCGCCAAGGAGCGATTCCTGGCGCTGCCCAATGGCGCGACCATGCGCGTCGCGGCGGACGGCGACATCGAGTTCCCGAACGGCACCGTGCTCATGAAGCACTTCCGCCTGGGCGGTCGGCTGGTGGAGACCCGGCTCTTCATGCGGCACACGGATGGCGAGTGGGCCGGCTACAGCTACCAATGGGATGCGCAGGGCACGGACGCCACGCGCGTGGTCGGCGGCAGGACCGCGACCATCGGCACGCAGACATGGGTGTTCCCGAGCGAGGCCGAGTGCCTCGCGTGCCACACGGCTGCGGCGGGACGCAGTCTCGGTCTCGAGATCGCCCAGCTGAACGGTCCGCTGCTCTATGCGGCGACCGGCCGCACCGCCAATCAGATCACGACGCTGAATGCCATTGGGATGTTCAGTCCGGCGATCGCGACGGCGCCAGCCGCATTGCCGGCACTGCCGGACCCGTTCGGGAGCGTCGGGACGCTCGACCAGCGTGCGCGAGCCTACCTGCAAACCAACTGCGCACAGTGCCACCGCCCGAACGGCGGCACGCCCACCGACCTCGACCTGCGGTACACGACATCCCTTGCGGGAACCAACGGCTGCGATCGCCCGCCGCAGGCGGGCGAGATCGGACTGGCGAACGCGCGGATCATTGCGCCGGGCGCCGCGGATCGATCTGTGCTGGTCGCGCGCGTGAACCGTCGCGATGCGCAAGCGATGCCGCCTCTCGCGAGCACAGTAGTGGATGCGGCTGGCGTGGACCTCCTGACTCGCTGGGTGAATTCACTCGCGGGGTGCAACTGAGCTTGAGGGCCCGCTGCGCGGTGCTGCATGAACGACTGGCGCACGACCTGCCTCGGGCTGAAGCGCTTGCCGAGCGCGCATCGGGCCAACAGCGCCTTCCTCGGTACGGTCAACAGCGAGTCGCGTACCCCGGGTATGCTTGGCATTCGAATACCGGCAGGGGGAATTCGTGTATCCATCCAATCGTGCTCGCTCAAGGCAGGCTGGGCCTGCGTCCGGTGGCTGCGCGCTACTGGCTGCCGTGCTCGTCGTCCTGACTCACATCGTTGCGGTACAGGCGGCTGACGCGCCGCCGGTTGTCGCAAGCGCCGCCGACACCGATCCGGTCAAGCTCGGCTGGATGACGGGATACCCGCCGCCACCCGATAAGCAGATCCGCTTCGACGACGGCAGCCATTACCGGTTTCCGCAGTGGCGCTGGAGCTTCTCGCACTGGCGCGAGGTGATGCCATCGGCAGAGATGTCGCGGGGAACAGGGCCCGTGACTGCGCTGCTTCGCGCTGAACGCGATGATCTCGATGCGGTCACCTTCATGCCTCTTGGTGGATCCACCCCGCTCACCTGGGCAGATTCGCTTGCTGCCAACTACACCGATGGCATCGTCGTGCTGCATCGGGGACGCATCGTCTACGAACGGTACTTTGGTGCGCTCACGGGTGAACGGCCGCACATCGCTTTCTCGGTCACGAAGTCTTTCATCGGCACGCTGGCTGCAATGCTGGTGACCGAGGGCAAGCTCGACGCCGCGGCGCCGGTGTCGCGCTACCTGCCCGAGCTCGCGACCAGTGGTTTCGGCGACGCGACGGTGGGCCAGGTTCTCGATATGACGACGGCACTCGATTTTTCCGAGAACTACGTCGGCGGCTCGGATTCGTTCCTGTCGTTCGCGCGCGCAGTAGGGGTGTATCAGCGCCCGGCGGGCTACACCGGTCCGTCTTCGATCATGCAGTTCCTGCCGACGATCGCGCGCAAGGGCACCCACGGCGAGGCGTTCACGTACCGTTCGCCGAACACGGAAGTCCTTGGCTGGCTGATCGCCCGGGTGACGGGCCAGCGGCCCGAGGTCGTCCTGCAGGAGCGCATCTGGAGCCGGCTCGGCGCGGAATCCGATGCGTTCATTGCGCTGGATCCGTCGGGAGCGGCAGTCGCGTCCGGAGGCTTGAATTGCCGGCTGCGCGACCTCGCACGGTTCGGCGAAATGATCCGCCTGCAGGGCAAGTACAACGGGCAGCAGATCGTGCCCGCTGCCGTCATCGAAGACATTCGCAAGGGCGGCAGCCGCGAGGCATTCGTCCCAGCCGGCTACAAGACCTTGCCGGGCTGGAGCTACAGGAAGCAGTGGTGGATCTCGCACGACGACCACGGCGCCTTCATGGCGCGCGGCATACACGGGCAGGCGATCTACATCGACCCGAAGGCGGAAATGGTCATCGCGAGGTTCGCTTCTCACCCGCTGGCCGGCAACATGAACCTCGATCCAACGTCGCTCCCGGCGTACCGGGCGATCGCCGAGCAGTTGCTGCGCAAGCCGCGTTGAGCGCGGCGCTGCACCGGTATAGTGGCACGTTGTCGAGCAACCACCGGGAGAACGCGGGATGACGATGCGGAAGGTCGGGAAAGTATTGGCATGGATCGGTGGCCTGCTCGTTGCCGGACTGGCAGCGGCTTCGATGTGGTTCTGGTTCACGCCCGTCGGCCTGAACAACTACGTCAACAAGGTCACGCTGCAGCTTACCGTCGACTCGCCGCAGCTCCTCACCCAGCTCGGCTTCATCGACAACACGCCGCTCGACTTCCACAGCGGCAAGCTGGACGACGAGACCAAGGCGCACGAGGACGCAGTGCTGGCCCGGCTGCGGAAAGCGCGCGCCGGTCTCGACAAGTACGGTCCTGGCGGCCTTGCGGGCCAGGAGCTCATTACCTGGAAGACCACGGCGTGGTTCCTCGACGACCTGATCCGCCAGGGCGAGTTCGAGCACAACGGTTACCGTGTCAACCAGATTTCCGGCGTCACGGTGAATACGCCGCAGTTTCTGACCGACGTCCACGTCATCAAGAACGAGCTTAGTGTCGAGCGGTACCTGTCGCGTCTCGCCGAATTCGGACGCGTCCTGCGCGAGACGAAGGTGCGGGTCGAGGACGACCGCGCGGCCGGCGTGATCCCGCCGGATTTCGTGATCGATCAGTCCCTGGTCGGCATGCGCGCGTTCATCGCCGATGGCGCCGCGAAGAATCCGCTGGTCACGACGCTGCCGGCGAAGCTCGAGAAGATCGAGTCGCTCACGGCCGCAGAGCGCCAGGCCTACGTCAAGCGCGCCGAGGAACTCGTCGCCAGTGAAGTGATCCCGGGCTACCAGGCGATGATCACGCTGTTCGAGGACATGCGCCCGCAGTCCAGCCACGACGCTGGCATCTGGCGCATTCCCGACGGCGATCGCATCTACGCGGCCGCGCTCCAGTCGAGCACCACCACGAACCTGTCTGCAGACGAGATCCATGAGCTTGGCGTGTCCGAGGTGGAACGCATCGAGCAGGAAATGGTGGCGATTCTCGATGCCCAGGGCATCCAGGGCGCGACGCTCGCTGAACGCATCGAGAAGCTCAACGCCGATCCGGCGCAGAACTTCCCGAACACAGACGCGGGTCGCGCGGAAATGCTCGCGTATCTGCACCAGATCAACGCCCGGATCATGGCGGCGGCGCCAAAGTTCTTCCTGACCATCCCGCCGCAGCAGCTCGAGATCGTACGCGTGCCGGAGTATTCGCAGGATTCGTCGCCGGGTGGCTACTACAATCCGCCCGCGCTCGACGGCTCCCGCCCTGGCCGTTTCTACATCAACCAGAAGGACACGGCCGACAATCCGAAGTGGACCCTGCCCACCCTGATGATCCACGAGGGTGCGCCGGGTCATCACTTCCAGCTTTCCGCGCAGCAGATGATCAAGGGCGTGCCGATGCTGCGGAAGGTGCTGCCGTTCAGCGCCTATGCCGAAGGCTGGGCGCTCTATGCCGAGCGCGTGGCCAAGATCGACATGGGGTTCTACGACACGGATCCGCTCGGCGACCTCGGCCGGCTGCAAGCGGAGATGTTCCGCGCGGTGCGCCTCGTCGTCGACACCGGCATGCACGCCAGGCACTGGTCGCGCGAGCAATCGATCGAATACATGGTTGCCAAGACCGGCATGACCGAAGCCGAGGTCACGCGCGAGATCGAGCGTTACGTCGTCTGGCCGGGCCAGGCCACGTCGTACAAGGTCGGCCAGCTGGCGATGCTCCGCATGCGCGACGAGGCCCAGAAAGCCCTCGGGCCCCGTTTTGACCTGCGCGGCTTCCACGAAGTGATCCTGATGAACGGCTCGATGCCGCTCGCAGTGCTCGAGGAGGTCGTGCGGGAGTGGATCAAGACGCAGCAGGCCAAGCCGGCCGACTGACCGTCAAGTTGCGGTGCAGTCCCTACCAGTACGACGAAGTGCGACGGACTCTCCGCGCGTCACTTTACCGATTACCCACGCCCGTCGCGAAGTGCTAGCTTTCCGCTCATGAGCACCATCGAATCTGGCGTCCCCACCCCCGCCAAGGCGTCCCCGCTGCTGACCGACCAGAGCGTTGCCAAGCAGTTGCTGTTCGGCAACGTCCTGGAAGAGAACCTGTTTCCGTACCCCGCGATCAACGAACGCGATCGCGAGGCACTCGGCATGATCGTCGAGTCCATCGACCGGTTTCTCGAAGGGAAGCAGGCCGATTTCGCCCGTTGGGATCGCGAAGCCCGCCAGCCCGACGAGTTCGTCCAGTCACTGCGCGAGCTGGGACTGTTCGGGTTGATCATCCCGGAGGAGTTCGGGGGCCTCGGCTTGTCGAACGCTGCCTATGCCCGGGTGCTGGCCCAGACCAGCAGTTACGACAGTTCGGTGTCGCTCACGATTGGCGCGCACAGTTCGATCGGCATGAAAGGCCTGTTGCTGTTCGGCACGGCCGAACAGCGGGCGCGTTACCTGCCGAAGCTCGCCACGGGCGAAATGATCGCGGCTTTCTGCCTGACCGAATCCGGCGCCGGCTCCGACGCTGCTGCCATTCGCACCGCCGCGAAGCGCAATGCGGACGGCAGTTTTACCCTGAACGGCGAGAAGCTCTGGATCACCAACGGCGGGATCGCGGATTTCTACACGGTGTTCGCCCGCACCGACGGTCCTGAGGGCAAGGTCACGGCATTCCTCGTCGAAGCCGCATGGCCCGGCGTCAGTCACGGCGCGCACGAAGACAAGATGGGCATTCGCGCCTCCTGCACGACTACGGTCGCCTTCAATGACGTGCGCGTGCCGGCAGCGAACGTCCTTGGCGAAGTCGGCAAGGGCTTCAAGGTCGCGATGGGGATCCTGAACAACGGTCGCACGGGCCTGGGCGGTGGCGCCGTCGGCGGCATGAAGGCGCTCATCCGCCGCTCCGTGGCGCAGGCGCAGGAGCGCAAGCAGTTCGATCGGCCGATCGCAGAATACGGACTCGTGCGCGAGAAGATTGCGCAGATGACGGTGGAGTGCTTCGCCGCGGAAAGCGCGGTCTGGATGGTGGCGCATTACATCGACAGCGGCTGCGAGGATTATTCCGTCGAGGCAGCGATCACCAAGGTGTTCGCCAGCGAGGCCATGCAGCGCACGGCCTACGAGAGCCTGCAGATCGCGGGCGGCAACGGCTACATGCGCGAATTGCCCTACGAGCAGTACGTGCGCGATGCCCGCATTCTGCCGATCTTCGAAGGCACCAACGAGATTCTACGGCTCTACATCGCGCTGTCTTCGCTGAAGGACGTGGGCGCTTCGTTGAAGGAACTGAAGTCGGCGGTCGGTTCGATTTTCAACGATCCGATCAAGGGTTTCGGCGTGCTTTCCGGTTATGCCGAGCGGCGCTTCGCCCGTGCCACGGGCCTGGGTGCCGCAGTCAAGGTCAGCGCGCCGGTCGCACCGGCATTGCGGCCGCTGGTGGACATCTACGAAAGCTACGCTCGCGCAACCGCACGCGTGGCCGAAGGCGTGCTGCGGAAATACGGCAAGGGCATATCCGGGCAGCAGCACGCGCAACGGCGCATCGCGGACCTCATGATCGACCTGTTCGTCGGACTCTGCGTGATTTCACGCGCGGATTCGATCATAAGGAGCGACCCGGCTTCGGCGGCCCAGGTGACCGACATCGCCAAGGTGTTTACTCACCAGGCGCGTCGTCGCATGGTCCGGAACGTGCGCGGGCTGAGCCACAACGAGGACCAGTCGATCGAGGCGCTGGCGGGTGCGATCCTGGAAAAGGGTCGTTATCCGTGGGACGTGCTCTAGGCAGCGAGGTCTTCGACCTGCGTCAGCAGGTAGAGAACGATTGCGGCGAGCATCACTGTGGCTGCGAATTCCATGGCGGGTCTCCTCGGCGCGCCGACGTGGCGCTGTGTGACTGATGACCATGAGATGCCGCAGCCGCGCGCAGGGTTGCACGCGGGAGATAGATCGCGACGAAGCGTGCGCTTCGTACGGTGAGCCGAATGCAGGCAGGCAGAGCGCGCCGTTCTAGCGCGAGAGGTCGAGCATCAACTTGCCGATGTGGACGCTCGATTCCATGACTCGATGGGCCTCGGCCGCCTGTTCGAGCGGAAAGACCTGGTGAATGAGGGGGCCGGCTCGACCCGCATCCAGTGCGGGCCACACACGTTCGCGCAGATCCTTCGCGATCGCGCCTTTTTGCGCCGAGGTTCGCGGTCGCATGGTGGATCCGGTGATGGTCAGGCGTCGCCGCATGATGTCGAACAGGTCGAGGCCTTCGACCCGCGTGCCCGCCTGGGTTGCGACTTCCACGAGCCGGCCATCCATCGCCAGGCACTTGAGGTTGCGCTCGAAATAGGGCGCGCCGACGATGTCGAAGACCACGTCGACACCGCGACCGCCGGTCAGCACTGCAATGCGGTCGGCGAAGTCTGCCGTCCGGTAATTGATGGCTGCGTCCGCGCCGAGTCGCACGCAGGCAGCGCATTTTTCGTCGTTGCCGGCAGTGGCGTAGGCGCGGGCCCCGAACTCGCGCGCGAG
>JAPLSF010000140.1 GCA_026398785.1 Pseudomonadota bacterium
CGCCTGCGGGAAGCTCATCTCGAGCACCACGCCGCCGGTGAAATCGATACCGAAGTTGATGCCGCGCACGCCCAGCACGAGCAGCGAACCGAGCACGAGGATCGCCGACACCGCATACCACCGCTTGCGGGTGGCCATGAAGGGGTAGCCGGTCTTCTTGCGGAAAAATTCCATGATCAGTACCCCATCCCGATCGAGAGCTTCTCGAGCTTGCGCTGGCGGCCCCAGAGCAGGTGGACCAGCACGCGGCTGACCACGAGAGCCGTGAACATCGACGTGACGATGCCGAGCGACAGCACGACGGCGAAGCCGCGCACCGGGCCGGTGCCGAAGGTGAACAGCACGACGCCCGCGATCAGCGTGGTGATGTTCGAGTCCGCGATCGCGGAGAATGCCTTGTCGAATCCAGCACCGATCGCCGCGTGCGGGCTCATGCCGTTGCGCAATTCCTCACGGATGCGTTCGAAGATCAGGATGTTCGCGTCTACGGCCATGCCCACCGTCAGCACGATGCCTGCGATACCCGGCAACGACAGCGACGCCTGCAGCATGGAGAGCAGCGCCGTGAGCAGCACGACGTTCGTGAGCAGCACGACGTTCGCTACCATGCCGAATGCCAGGTAGTACACGGCCATGAAGATAAACGTGACGACGAGGCCGAGGATGAGCGCGTTGACGCCGCGCTTGATATTGTCGGCACCGAGGCTCGGGCCGACGGTGCGCTGCTCGACGATGTAGAGCGGCGCAGCCAGCGAACCTGCACGCAGCAGCAGCGCGAGTTCACGCGCCTCGTTAGCCATCACGCCCGTGATCTGGAAATTGCTGCCGAACACGCCGCGGATGGTGGCCTGGTTGATGACGGCCTCCTCGGTGCATTCGTTGCCGGCGCGGGTCCCCTTGCAGGGCTGTTCTTCGGCCACGCGTTTCTTCTCTATGAACACGACCGCCATCGGGCGGCCGAGGTTCTGGCGGGTGGTCTCGAGCATCTTCGATGCGCCGCGCGCATCGAGCGTGACCATGACCGCAGGCTCGCCCTGCTGGAAGCCGGAGCTGGCGTCCGTCAGCTGTTCGCCCGAGACGATCGTCTCGCGCTTGAGCAGCACGGGGCGGCCATCGCGCGTGTGGTAGAGCTTCGAGCCGAGCGGCGCGCGCTTCGTGCTCTCGGCGAGCAACGCGTCGTTCTGATCATCGACGAGCCGGAACTCGAGGGTGGCGGTCGCACCGAGCACGCGCAGTGCTTCGTTGGGATCCGAAACGCCGGGCAACTGAACGACAATGCGGTCCAGGCCCTGCCGGGCGACGATCGGTTCCGTGACGCCGAGTTCGTCGACGCGGTTGCGCAGCGTGGTGATGTTCTGCTGGATCGCGAAGTCCTGCCGTTGCTTGACCTGCGTCGGGCTCAGCTTGACCGTGACCGAACCACCTTCGCCGAGAGTGTCGGTATCGACGGACAGGTTCGGATCCTGCTTGCGGAGCATGCTCGAGAACTTCTGCGCGTCTTCGCCGCTGCGCAGGCCGATCCGGACCGTGTCGACGCCGTCGCTTGCCACCCCGGTGAACGGAATGCGTTCCTTGCGCAGCATGGTGCGATAGTCGCTCTCCATGCTCGTGAGCAGCTGCTTCACGGCGCCTTGCGTGTCGACTTCGTACATGAAGTAGACGCCGCCGCGCAGATCGAGGCCGAGGCTCATCGGCTTGAGCCCGAGCGCGCGCATCCAGCCCGGCGTGCGGGGCACGTCGGACAGCGCGACCAGGTATTCAGTACCCATGCCCTGCTGCAAGACGTCGCGCGCCTTGAGGCGCGTGCTCACGTCTTCGAAGCGCAGGACGAGGCGATCGCCCTCGAGGTACGAGTTCTCGACCGTCACGCCCCTGGACTGCAGCGACGCGGCGACCTGCTGGCGCTGGACGTCGGTGACGGCGGTGCGGTCATTGCGCGAGAGCTGCAGTGCGGGCGCCTCGCCGAACACGTTCGGCAGGGCGAGCAACGTCCCCGCGAGCAGGACGATGACGACCAGCCAGATCTTCCAGGCCGGGTAACTGTGCATGCGCGAACTCCGGGACGACTGCTCAGGCGCTCTTCAGGGTGCCCTTGGGCAGCACGCTGGTGACCGTATGACGCTGGACCTTCACCTGCACGCCGTTCGCGATTTCGACGGTGAGGAAGTTGTCGGAGGTCTCGGTGACCTTGCCGAGGATGCCGCCGGCCGTGACGACTTCTTCGCCGACCCCGAGCGCGGCCACCATGGCCTTGTGCTCCTTCGCCCGCTTGGCCTGCGGCCGGATCAGCAGGAAATAGAACACGACGAAGATGAGCAGCAAGGGCAGCATCTGCAGCAGCGCATTCGGCTGGGCGCCCGTGGCCGCCTGGGCGTGGGCACTCGCAATCAACCAGTCCATCAGGAACTCCTGTCGCCCCTCACCCGAGGGGTCGCACTTGAAAAATGACCGCCGATTATACCCGAGGGTCGGCCGGGGTGGCGGCCATCGCGGGGGTGGCCTCGGGGCTTGCGAGGAAATCCGCGGCAAAGCGCTCGAACCACCCCTCGTCGAGGGCCGCCCTCATCCGGGCCAGCAGGGACAGGTAATAGTGCAGGTTGTGGATCGAATTGAGCCTTGCGCCGAGGATTTCGTTGCAACGGTCGAGGTGCCGCAGGTACGCGCGGCTGTAGTTCCGGCAGGTGTAGCAGGCGCACTGCGGGTCCAGGGGCGAGGTGTCCGACTGGTGCCCGGCGTTGCGGATCTTGATTACGCCCTGCGACGTGAACAGGTGGCCGTTGCGGGCGTTGCGCGTCGGCATGACGCAATCGAACATGTCGATGCCGCGAGCGACCGCCTGGACGATGTCGGTGGGGGTGCCGACGCCCATGAGGTACCGCGGGCGGTCCCGTGGCAATGCGGGCCCGAGCGCCTCGAGGACGACATTGCGTTCGGCCGCCGGCTCGCCCACGGCGAGTCCGCCGACCGCGTACCCGTCGAAGCCGATGTCGACCAGCTGGCCGAGCGATTCGTGCCGGAGATTCAGGAACGTGCCGCCCTGCACGATGCCGAACAAGGCGTTGGGGTTGGCCAGGCGCGTGAACTCCTCGCGGCTGCGGCGCGCCCAGCGCATCGACAGTTCCATCGACGTCCGCGCCTGCTGCTCGGTCGCCGGATACGGCGGGCACTCGTCGAACGCCATGACGATGTCGGAGTTGAGCGCGGCCTGCACCTGCATCGAGATTTCCGGGCTCAGGAACACCGCGTCACCGTTGACGGGTGAGCGGAAATTGACGCCCGCCTCCGTGAGCTTGCGCAGTTGCGCGAGGCTGAAGACCTGGAAGCCGCCCGAGTCGGTCAGGATCGGCCCCGACCAGTGCATGAATCCATGCAACCCGCCGTGCGCACGGACGACGTCGGCGCCCGGACGCAGCATCAGGTGAAACGTGTTGCCGAGGACGATCTGTGCACCGAGGCCCGTGAGCTCCTCGGGCGTCATCGCCTTGACCGTGCCGTACGTGCCCACGGGGATGAACACGGGCGTCTCGACAGTCCCGTGATTCAGGTGCAGGCGGCCACGCCGCGCCGCACCGGCCGTTCGCAGCAGTTCGAACTTCATGCTGCGCTCCCGCGCTCGAGCGCGGCAGGCGCCGGCTCGACGAACATCGCATCGCCGTAACTGAAAAAGCGGTACTGCTGCGCCACGGCGTGACGGTACGCCTCGAGCACGTGCTCGCGCCCGGCGAAGGCACTGACGAGCATCAGCAGCGTGGATTCGGGCAGATGGAAGTTGGTCACCATCGCATCGATCACGCGCAAGCGTTTGCCCGGCGTGATGAAGAGTCGGGTCTCGCCGGCGTACGGCTCGAGCTGGCCAGAGGCCGCCGCGCTCTCGAGCGACCGCACCGCCGTCGTGCCCACCGCGATGACACGACCGCCGCGTGCACGAGCCGCAGCGACCGCCTGGCAGGTCGCAGCGGGCACGACGCACCACTCGGAATGCATGCGGTGTTCTTCGATGTTGTCGACACGCACGGGCTGAAACGTGCCCGCGCCTACGTGCAGCGTGACGTAAGCGAATTCGGCGCCCGCCTCGCGACAGGCTTGCAGGACCGCAGCGTCGAAATGCAGGCCCGCGGTCGGCGCGGCAACCGCGCCGGGCTCGCGCGCGTACACAGTCTGGTAACGCTCGCGATCCTCGAGTTCGGCTGCGCGGGCCACGTAGGGCGGCAGCGGCATCTCGCCCAGGCGATCGAAGATGCCGTGCGCGTCGCTGTTGAATTCGACGCGCCAGAAGTCTTCGTCACGATCGACGACGGTGAGCGTGTCGCCACCGCCAAGGTCGATCACGGCGCCGGGTCGCGACGGCTTGCTCGCGCGCAACTGC
>JAPLSF010000124.1 GCA_026398785.1 Pseudomonadota bacterium
TTCCTGCGCTCCCAGATCGTCGGCATCGATTCGGCCTTCGAGACGCCGTTCGGCCGCCGGCTGATGGTCTATTGCGATTACACGGCGTCCGGTCGCTGCCTGCTTTTCGTCGAACGCTACCTGCAGCACCTGCAGCGCATCTACGCCAACACGCATACGGAAGACGACCTGACGGGTCGCAGCATGAGCCGCCTGCTGCATGAAGCGGAGCGCACGATCAAGCGTGCCGTCAATGCGGGGCCGCATGGGCGCATCGTGGCCTGCGGCACGGGTGCGACCGGCGCGATCGACAAGCTGCAGCAGATCCTCGGCATCGCGTTGCCGCCAGCCACGCGCAAGGTGGTCGGTGACCAGTTGCGCGCCTTCATGGGCGACGCGAAGTTCGAAGAGTTCCGTCGCTTCCAGCAGTCGCGGCAGCCGGTGGTGTTCGTCGGGCCGTACGAGCATCACAGCAACGAAGTCACGTGGCGGCAGGGTCTTGCGACGGTCGTCGAGGTCAACCTCGCCGCCGATGGCAGCGTGGACGTCGCGCATTTGCGGCATCTGCTGCAGCTGCCTGAGTACCAGGGCCGCCTGCGCATCGGCTCGTTCTCGGCCGCGTCCAACGTCACCGGCATGCGTTCGCCCACGCGCGAGATCGCAAAGCTGCTGCACGCCCACGATGCGTACGCGTGTTTCGACTATGCCGCGAGTGCACCCTACGTCGAAATCGACATGAATCCCGCGCCGGACGCAGCGGGCGGCGACGGCTCGTACGATGCAATCTTCCTGTCGCCGCACAAGTTCCTCGGCGGTCCGGGCTCGAGCGGCGTGCTCGTTTTCAACCAACGGCTATACTCACGCGACCTGCCGCCAAGCGTCGCGGGTGGCGGCACCGTCGATTACGTGAGCCCGCACGACCAGGACTTCATTGCGGACATCGAAGAACGCGAGAAAGCCGGCACCCCCGGCGTGCTGCAGACGATGAAGGCCGCGCTCGCGATCGACCTCAAGCAGAAGGTCGGCGTCGAGCGCATCGAGGCGCGCGAGCACGAACTGCTGCGACGCGCGATGCAGCAGTGGTCAGCCAACGAACGCATCGAAATTCTCGGCAATCCCGACCCGCAGCGACGCATCGGCATCGTGTCGTTCAACCTGCGCGATGCGCGCGGGCGCTACCTGCACCCCAAGTTCGTGACGGTGCTGCTGAACGACCTGTTCGGCATCCAGTCACGCGCGGGTTGTTCGTGTGCCGGTCCGTACGGCCATCGGCTGTTGGGCATCGACGAGACGACATCGGAGCAGTACCGGGACTGGGTGCGCAAGGGCTTCCAGGGCATCAAGCCGGGCTGGTGCCGCGTCGGGTTCCATTACGCAATGGACGATGCCGACGCCCGGTTCATCACGGACGCCGTCGATTTCGTCGCGCAGCAGGGGCACTGCTTCCTGCCGCTCTATGAGTTCGATCCTTCGACCGGCATGTGGACGCACCGCGAGTTCCAGGAAAAGCACGAGCGTTTCTCGATCGAAGCCGCGCTGGAGTTGCAGTGCTGTGAGCAGACTGCGCTGCCCACCCCGGAACGCGTGCGTCTCTATGCGGAATCCCTGCAGGAGGCGAGGGCCCTGGCCGCAATGCTTGGCGAACCGCGGGCAGGATCCTGCAGCAAGGCCTTCGAATTCGGCGAGCTGCAGTTTTTCAATCTGTAGGAATTCGCCACAAAGAGGCCTCGACGGGCGTAGTACAGATTTCTGTATAGTTGTGCCCATGAAGACGACATTGGACCTCGATGACGAGTTGCTGGTGCGTGCCAAGGCGCTCGCGGCCCGTGAAGGTCGCAGTCTCACTGGGCTCATCGAAGACGGACTGCGTCTGCGGTTGAGGTTGCGGCGCCAGGGGACCGGGAAAGTGGCAGAGCCGGAAATCGCCGTGTACGCAGGTCGCGGCGGTCTAGTACAGGGCGTGGATCCCCTCTCGAATCGGTCCCTTGCAGACGCGGCCGACGTTGACACCTGACGTCAACGTGCTGCTGGCGGCGTTCCGGCCCGATCATCCACATCACGAAGTTGCGCTGGCCTGCGTCCGGGCCGGCTTGTCCGGGGTCGCGACAGGGCGGAGCTTCGTCTTGTTGCCCATGGTGGTCGCGGGTTTCCTGCGCCTGGCCACCCATGCCAGGGTCTTCCGCGAACCTGCGCCGCCGCAAGCCGCGGTCGCGTACATCGATTCGCTGCTGGCGGTCCCGGGCGTCGAGATTGCCGAACTCGGGCGCGAGTGGCCGGCGCTGCGCCGGTTGCTGCGCGATCACTCTGCCAGCGGCAATGATGTGGCGGATGCGTGGATCGCGTCGGCCGTGCAGACCCTGGGTGAACACCTCGCCACGTTCGACCGCGGCTTTCTTCGCCTGCTGGGCAGGACCGAACTGACCCTGCTCAGCCCCCGCTGATCTCAATGAATCAAAGGCCGAGCACGAGGCGCAGTCCCTCGTCGACGCTACGCAGCGTGGTTCCAGGCACCGCCCGGATTCGTTGCGTCAGCACGCCGCGATCGAGTGTCACGATCTGCGACACGTTAACGACCGAGGCTTTCGACAATCCTGAGTCGCTGCGGCCAAGGCGTACGTTTCCGGGTGCTTCAGCGAGCGCGAGGTTCGAGGTAATGGCGGCCACGACAACGGTCGCGATGCGGCTCTGATTGAAAGGGTCGGACTGGAGAACCAGCACGGGCCGGCGAAATCCGGGGCCGGACCCCGTCGGCGGCGGCAGCGAGGCCCACCAGATTTCACCACGCTTCATCGGCAAGAGTCTTCAGCTGCGCGCGATTGAGAGCGGGGTCCAAATCTGCCGGCTGTGCAGCAAATATCGCATTGAGTCGCGCCGTCACCTCCTGGGCGCCGCGTGCACTGAGGTAGGTGGCCAGTGCGTCGCTGTACAACTGGCTGCGGGAAACGCCCAGTTGTCGCGCGAGGTGCTCACCGGCTTCGAACACCTCGTTCGGTACCGAAATGGCAATTTTCATACCGCGACGGTATCACTCCGGTATGACCTATGCAATTGGCGTCGCCGCAGATGGTCAGGCTTCCTGCGCCAGCGGCGTGCCGGCGTGGGGGACGTCATGCCGCGCGAACTGCTCGGCGAGGAACGCCTCACCGCGTTCGAGAATGAAGTAACGGAACGCTTCCGCCGCCGGCGAGAGCGTCTTCGCCAGGTTGTTGACGACATGCCAGCGCCGCATCACCGGCAGGCCCTGGACCTCGGGCACCGCGATCAAGCCATGATCGAGTTCGAGCCCGAGCGTGTGCAACGACAGCAGCGAGATCCCCATGCCGGCCATCACGGCCTGCTTGATCGCCTCGTTGCTCGACATCTGCATCGCGACGCGCGCCTTCATGTGGTGCGCCGTCATGTATTCGTCGAGCGCCGCGAGCGTGCCCGAGCCCGGCTCGCGCACGATGAAGCCCTCTTCCTGCAGGGCCCGCGCCGGCACGCGTTCCATCTGCGTGAACGGATGATCGACCGACGTCACCAGCACGTGCGGGTGCATCGCGAACGGTTCCGCGCGAGTGGGCCAGGACTGCGGCGGCCGACCCATGATCGCGAGTTCGACCGCGCCCTGCTGCATCAGCGTCACGACCTCGTCGCGCTTGTTGCAGACCTGCAGGCGGATCTCGACGCCAGGGTGATCGTCGCGGAAGTTCGCCAGCATCCGCGGCACGAAGTACTTGGCCGTGCTGACCATGCCCACGTCGAGCACGCCGGTCTTGAGCCCGCGGAAGCGGGCAACCACGTCCTCGGCATCGCGCATGGCGACGAGCACGCGGCGGGTGTAGGCGAGCAGGTACTCGCCGACCGTCGTCAGCGAGACCTTGCGGCTGGTCCGGTCGAACAGCGGCAGACCGACCTCGACCTCCAACTCCTTGATCTGCATGGAAACGGCGGGAGGCGAGAGGTTCAGTTCCTCGGCTGCGCGGGCAAAGCTCAGGTGCTTTGCGACCGACGCGAAGACCCGTAACTGCCGCAACGACACGTTTTTCATGGCAATGAGCTGGCACTCGGGGAAATGGGGGACGCTCACCTATTTTCAGAAATAGGTGAGCGTCCCCTATTTCCAACACCATTCAGAGATCGTGAAGGCTGAGATCAGAATATATGACTTCAGCTAAATGATCGAGCCTCATACATTGGTGCCACGTTCAAACCCCACACAGAGGGCCCGGCATGGCAACCGCACCTGAGATCGTCGGCACCAGCAACCAGATTACCGACAAGAAGAAGCGCTACAGCGCCGGCGTCCTCAAGTACCGCCAGATGGGGTACTGGGACGCCGACTACGTGCCGAAGGAAACGGACACGATCTGCCTGTTCCGCATTACCCCGCAGGAAGGTGTGGACCCGATCGAGGCTGCGGCTGCCGTGGCCGGAGAATCGAGCACTGCGACCTGGACCGTGGTGTGGACCGATCGCCTGACGGCCTGCGACAGCTACCGTGCCAAGGCATTCAAGGTCGAGCCGGTGCCGAACATCCCCGGCCAGTACTTCGCCTGGGTGGCCTACGACCTCATCCTGTTCGAAGAAGGCTCGATCGCGAACATGACCGCGAGCCTCATCGGCAACGTGTTCAGCTTCAAGCCGCTCAAGGCCGCGCGCCTCGAGGACATCCGCATCCCGGTCGCGTACGTGAAGACGTTCAAGGGCCCGCCCACGGGCCTGGTGGTCGAGCGCGAGCGTCTCGACAAGTTCGGCCGTCCGCTGCTCGGCGCCACCACCAAGCCGAAACTCGGCCTCTCGGGTCGCAACTACGGCCGCGTCGTGTACGAAGGCCTGAAGGGCGGCCTCGACTTCATGAAGGACGACGAGAACATCAACTCGCAGCCGTTCATGCACTGGCGCGATCGCTTTCTCTACGTGATGGACGCCGTGAACAAGGCGAGCGCCGCGACGGGCGAAGTGAAGGGTTCGTACCTGAACATCACCGCCGCGACGATGGAGGACATGTACGAGCGCGCGGAGTTCGCCAGGGACCTGGGCTCGATCATCGTCATGGTCGACCTCGTGATCGGCTGGACGGCCATCCAGAGCATGGCCAACTGGTGCCGCAAGAACGACATGCTCATGCACATGCACCGCGCGGGCCATGGCACGTACACGCGGCAGAAGAATCACGGCGTCAGCTTCCGCGTGATCGCGAAGTGGCTGCGCCTTGCGGGTTGCGATCACCTGCACACCGGCACGGCCGTCGGCAAGCTCGAAGGCGATCCGCTCACCGTGCAGGGTTACTACAACGTCTGCCGCGACAGCTATACCAGGCAGGACCTGCCACGCGGTCTGTTCTTCGACCAGGACTGGGCCGACCTCAAGAAGGTCATGCCGGTCGCGAGCGGCGGCATTCACGCCGGCCAGATGCACCAGTTGCTCGACTTGTTCGGCGACGACGTGATCCTGCAGTTCGGCGGCGGCACGATCGGTCACCCTGCGGGAATCCAGGCGGGTGCCGTGGCGAATCGCGTCGCACTCGAATCGATGGTGAAGGCGCGCAACGAAGGCAAGGACATCGCGAACGAAGGCCCGGAGATCCTGAAGAAGGCCGCGCAGTTCTGCACGCCGCTGAAGCAGGCGCTCGATACGTGGGGCGACATCACGTTCAACTACACGTCGACCGATACGTCCGACTACGCCGTCACGCCCACCGCCTCCCACTGATCGAAGAGCGCACGGAGACCACCACCATGATGACCAATCCGACCGGGCGCCTCACGCAGGGCCAGTTCAGCTTTCTCCCCGACCTGACGGACGCGGAGATAACGCTGCAGATCGAGTACGGCCTGAGGCAGGGCTATGCCTGGGCCGTCGAGTACACCGACGATCCGCACCCGCGCAATACGTACTGGGAAATGTTCGGCATGCCGATGTTCGACCTGGCCGACGTAGCCGGCGTGATGCTGGAACTCAAGAGCTGTCGCAGCACGTTCCCGCAGCACTACATCCGGCTGGTGGCGTTCGATTCGACGCGCGGCGTCGAGACCATCGCGATGAGCTTCATCGTCAACCGGCCGTCGGTCGAGCCCGGGTTCAGCCTGGTGCGCCAGGAGACCAACGGGCGCACGATTCGCTACACCATCCGCGGGCACGAAGCCGACCGGCCGGAAGGCGAGCGGTACCGCAAGTAAGAACGAAGGCCTCCAGGCGCTCCGATGTACAACATTCCCGGCTCTGGATCCTCACCCCAGCCCGCTCCCGTCGCAGAGGGAGAGAGTGTGGAGGCGGTGAGGAAGGCACGCACGGTCGCGGAAGTGATGGCACAGTCCCAGGCCGGCGACGTGCTCGACGAACTCGACCGCGAGCTCGTCGGCCTCGCGCCGGTGAAGGCCCGCATCCGCGACATCGCGGCGCTGCTCGTCATCGACCGCCTGCGCATGAACCAGGGCCTGCAGGCACAGACACCGAGCCTGCACATGTCTTTCACCGGCAATCCCGGCACCGGCAAGACAACCGTCGCGCTGCGCATGGCCCAGATCCTTCACCGGCTCGGCTACATCCGCAAGGGGCACCTCGTCGCGGTGACGCGCGACGACCTCGTCGGCCAGTACGTCGGCCACACCGCGCCCAAGACGCGCGAAGTGCTGAAGAAAGCGATGGGCGGCGTGCTGTTCATCGACGAGGCCTACTATCTCTACCGCCCCGACAACGAGCGCGACTACGGCCAGGAAGCGATCGAGATCCTGCTGCAGGTGATGGAGAACAACCGCGACGACCTCGTCGTGATCCTCGCGGGCTACGGCGACCGCATGGAGACGTTCTTCCAGTCGAACCCCGGCATGCGCTCGCGCATCGCGCATCACCTCGAATTTCCGGATTTCACGGAAGGGGAGTTGCTGCGGATCGCCGAGATGATGCTCGAGCAGCAGAACTACCGCTTCGCTCCGGGCGCGCGCGACGTCTTCCAGGAGTACATCGCGCACCGCCTCCGCCAGCCGCAATTTGCCAACGCCCGCAGCGTGCGCAACGCGCTCGACCGTGCGAGGCTGCGCCAGGCGAGCCGGCTGTTTGCGAACCCCGACAAGGAGCTGACGGTCGACGACCTCAGCACGATCGAGTCGCCCGATATCCGCGCGAGCCGCGTGTTCGACCTCGGCACCGCGTCCGCGCAGAAGACCTGACGAATACACCAGGGGACACCCATGCATCTCGGCCGCACGACCCTGTCCAAGTTCCTGATCCAGCAGCTCGAAGGCATCGAGGGCTCGCGCGACCTGGGCGCGCTGCTCATCGACGTCGCCGCCGCAGTCAAGACGATCACGTCGATGGCGGCGAAGGGGGCACTCGGCGGCTACCTCGGCAAGTCCGGCACGGAGAACGTGCAGGGTGAGCAGCAGGTGAAGCTCGACGTCACGTCGAACGACGTGATCCTGAAAAGCTGTGACTGGGGCGGTCTCGTCGCGGGCATGGCGTCCGAAGAACTCGACGATCCGTACCCCATCCCGGCGGAGTATCCACGCGGCCGCTACCTGCTGATTTTCGATCCGCTCGACGGTTCGTCCAATGCCGACGTCAACGTCTCCGTCGGCACGATCTTCTCGATCCTGCGCCACGACAAGAAGGAAGCGCCGAAGGTCGAGGACTTCCTGCAGAAGGGCATCGAGCAGGTGGCCGCGGGTTACGCAATCTACGGTCCGTCGACAATGCTGGTGCTGACGGTCGGCAAGGGTACGCACGGCTTCACGCTCGACCGCGAGGTCGGCAACTTCATCCTGACGCACCCGGACCTGCGCATCCCGGAGGACACCAGCGAGTTCGCGATCAACACCAGCAACGCGCGGTTCTGGGAAATCCCCGTGCACCGCTACGTCACGGAATGCCAGGACGGCAAGTCGGGCGAGCGCGGCCGCGACTTCAACATGCGCTGGATCGCCTCGATGGTGGCCGAGGTGCATCGCATCCTCGTGCGGGGCGGCGTGTTCATGTATCCGCGCGATACGCGTGATCCGGAGAAGCCGGGTCGCCTGCGACTGATGTACGAGGCGAGCCCGATCAGCTTCCTGGTGGAGCAGGCGGGCGGCGCGGCATCGACCGGGCGACAGCGAATCATGGAACTGCTGCCGCACCAGCTGCACCAGCGCGTGCCGGTCATACTCGGTTCGAAGAACGAGGTCGAGCGCATCGTCCGCTACCACTGGGAGCACGACAAAGGCATCGACCGCCGCTATTCGTCACCGCTGTTCAACGAACGGTCGCTGTTCCGGCCCGAGCGCGCGAAGTGACGCACGCACTGTTGCCAGCGATCGGCAGCCTGCAGTCAAAGTAGAACCAGAGAAGCGAGTCCCGACATGTCCACCAAGCATCCCGTCATCGCGGTCACCGGTTCCTCGGGCGCAGGCACCAGCACCGTCATGAAGAGCTTCGCCCACATCTTCCGTCGCGACGGCATCAAGGCGCAGGTGATCGA
>JAPLSF010000192.1 GCA_026398785.1 Pseudomonadota bacterium
CCGAACGGATTGTTGCGCACGTACACGTAGTCGTAGAACGCGGGCTCTGCGTCGGGACCGCTCGGCGACGGGCGGCGCACGGTCGCGTCGCCGTAGTAAGTGAATTCTTCGTGCGTGCGGGGACCGCAGTGGGGGCAGGGGATGCGCATGGTTCAGTGTCGATTGGGGTGCGCGCCAGAGCCGTTTTCGTCGATCAGCCGGCCACTGGCGAACCGGTCGAGTCGATAGGCCCTGGCGACGTCGTGGGGCTGGTCCGTGGCGAGCAGGTGGGCGAAGCACCAGCCGGACGCCGGCGTGGCCTTGAAGCCGCCGTAGCACCAGCCCGCATTGAGGTAGAGGCCAGCGACGGCCGTGCGGTCGATGATCGGCGAACCGTCCATCGACATGTCCATGATGCCGCCCCACGAGCGCAGCATCCGCACCCGGCTCAGGCACGGGAACAGCGCCACGCCTTCCTCGCAGACTTCTTCGACCACGGCCAGGTTGCCGCGCTGAGCATACGAGTTGTACATGTCGATACTGCCGCCGAACACGAGTCCGCCCTTGTCGGACTGGCTGACGTAGAAGTGTCCAGCGCCAAACGTGATCACGCACGGCACGAGCGGCTTGAGGCCTTCCGACACGAATGCCTGCAGCAGGTGGCTTTCGATCGGCAGGCGCAGGCCGGCAAGCCGCGCCACGCGGCTCGTGTTGCCGGCGCAGGCCATGCCGATGCGACGGCTCGCGATGAAGCCGCGCGTGGTTTCGACGCCGGTGACGCCGTTGCCGTCCTGGCGGATGCCGGTCACTTCGCAGTTCTGGATGATGTCGACGCCGAGGCTGTCCGCAGCGCGCGCGAAGCCCCAGGCCACGGCATCGTGACGCACCGTGCCGCCGCGTCGCTGCAGCAGGCCACCCATGATCGGGAAGCGCGCGTTATCGAAGTCGGCCAGCGGCAGCAGCTTGCGCACCTGTTCGCGGTTCAGCAGTTCACCGTCGACGCCGTGCAGGTGCATGGCATTGCCGCGTCGCACGCAGGCATCGCGCTGCGAGTCGTTGTGAAACAGGTTCAACACGCCGCGCTGGCTGATCATCGCGTTGTAGTTGAGGTCCTGTTCGAGGCCTTCCCACAGCTTCAGCGAGTGCTCGTAGAAGGGGATATTGCCCGGCATCAGGTAGTTCGACCGGATGAT
Source organism: Pseudomonadota bacterium (assembly GCA_026398785.1). GTDB lineage: Bacteria > Pseudomonadota > Gammaproteobacteria > Steroidobacterales > Steroidobacteraceae > RPQJ01. The sequence continues at coordinate 1,173 of JAPLSF010000192.1, forward strand.
GGTCGTGTTGCGGCCGACGTTGCCGCTGCCGATATAGCCTTTCTCCAGCACGGCGACGTTGCAGGCACCGTGGTTCTTCGCCAGGTAGTAGGCCGTTGCGAGCCCATGGCCGCCACCACCGACGACGACGAAGTCGTAGGCGGGCTTGGGCTCCGGATCGCGCCAGGCCGGGGCCCAGCCACGGTGGCCGCGGAACGATTCCTTGAGCAGGCTGAAAATCGAGTATCGGCTTGCCACGGTGTCAGTCCGGGATGATGCAGCCCTTGTTCATGATGTCGTTCGGGTCGAAGGCGCGCTTCAATCGCTCGAGGATGTAGTACGAGGTGTCGTACTCCTCCCGGATCCAGGGCGTGCGTGCCTTGCCCATGCCGTGGTGATGCACGACCGAGCCGCCGAGCTTCAGCGTTTCTTCGCAGATCACCCGGTTGATCTCGGTGCGGTACTTGTCCACTTCCTGCTCCGGCGGGCAGTTCACATTGTAGTAGTAGATGAAGTACATGTTGGTGCCGTTGATGTAGCTGTGCGAGCTGTGCCCGCCGGCTACCGTGATGTCCGGCACATCAACCCGGAGACGCTGCAGCGCGTTCTCGTAGATGTCGCAGATCGTGCTCCAGTCGGCCGAGACTTCGGTCGTGCGGCCCATGGTCTTGGTGGCAAGGATTTCCTTGCGCTCGTTCGCGATCTTGTCCGCGCCCCAGTTGAGGTCGGCGAACCATTCCTCGAGGTGGTGCGCGTCCACCGGCTTGCACTCCGGGAACTTCGCGACCAGTTCCTTGATGCCCTCGATCGTCGCCTTGACGATGCCTGCCGGGCCTTCGGCCATGAACAGCAGCACGCAGTCGTCCGGAGCTGCGAACTTCGAGAAGTGGAAGGCACCGTCCGGCGGATCATAGAGGCGGGCGACCGAAGGCTTGTAGCCGGCGACCATCACTTCGCGCAGTGCCTCGAAACCAGGGCGCATGTTCTTCAGCGTCCAGCCAACGAACGTGTTGTTCTGCGGCAGGTATGGGAACAGCTTCACTGTGACTTCGGTGATGTAGCAGAGCGCGCCCTCGTTGCCGATGACGACGTGACGGATGTCCGGGCCCACGGCCCGACGCGGCACGTTCTTGATGCGAGTGATCGTGCCGTCGGCGAACACCGCCTCGAGGCCGACGACCATGTCTTCGATGCCGCCGTACAGCGTCGAAAACTGGCCGATGCTGCGCGTCGCGACCAGTCCGCCCATCTGCGCGATCGGCTTGGACTGCGGCGAATGGCCCGTGGTCACCCCGACTTTGCGGCACTCGTCTTCAAGCGTCTGCAGGCATACGCCGCACTGGACGGTCGCCTGCATGTTGTAGGTGTCGATCTTGAGGATGCCGTTCATGCCCGAGCCGTCGAGCACGATGGAATTGGCGACTGCCGTCTCGAGGCCGCCTTCCGTCGCGGTGCGACCAGTTCGTGCCACGACGTTGATGCGGCTCTTGTTGGCGTACTTCAGCACTTCGGCCACGTGCTGTGTGCTGCGTGCCATGACCACTGCCGCCGGGATCGGGCGTGTGAAGACCCCGTGCACGTCTTCATAGAGACGCAGGCGGTCGATGCTGCTCTGCTTCAGTTCCTTCTCGTCGGTGATGACGTTGGCGCCTCCAACGATCACCTGGAGTCCCTGG
>JAPLSF010000350.1 GCA_026398785.1 Pseudomonadota bacterium
AGCGCGGAGACGTGCAGCAGACCGTCGACCTGCAGGCCGTCGAGTTGCACGAACAGGCCAAAGTCGACGACGCCCGAGACGATGCCGTCGAATTCCTCGCCAATACGGTCCTGCATGTAGAAACACTTGAGCCAGGCAACGGCACTGCGGGTGGCCTCGTCGGCGCGACGCTCGCGGAACGAGCAATCCTGGCCCAGCACCGGGAACTGGCCGTGCCACTCGATGAGTTCCTGCGGATCACCTTCGCGCAACACCTGGCGAATGCCGCGATGCACCACTAGGTCCGGGTAGCGACGGATCGGCGAGGTGAAGTGGGCATAGTGCTCGAGTGCGAGGCCGAAGTGACCGATGTTGCCGGGCTGGTACACCGCCTGCGGCATCGTGCGGATGACCGCCGTCGAGATCAGTCCGGCATCGGGCCGGTCGCCGATCTTCTGCAGCAGGTCGCGCAGGTGGTCCGGCGTGACCTCAGCGGGGGCCGGCAGCCAGAGCCCGAACTCGCGCAGGAACGTGCGCAAGGTCTCAAGCCGGTCGATCTCAGGCAAGCCATGCACGCGATAGAGTGTCGGCACCTTGTAGCGATCGAGGAACCGCGCGGCCGCAACGTTCGCCGCGATCATGCATTCCTCGATCAGGCGGTGCGCGTCGTTGCGCGGGTATTCGACCAGCGCCGCGACCTTGCCCTGCTCGTCGAACTTGAGCTTGAGCTCAGGCGTGTCGAGTTCGAGCGCGCCACGTCCCGACCGCGCGCGGATGAACGACTTGTACACGCCGTGCAATGCCAGCAGCCGTTCGCGCAGCCGCTCGAATTTCGGTGCGTGCTTCGCGGACGGCTTGTCCAGGAATTCGCCCACGTCGCGGTAGGTGAGTCGCGCCACGGAGCGCATCACGCCCTCGAAGAAGCGCGAGCGTGTGATGCGACCGTCCTCGCCTACGCGCAGCTCGCAGCAGAGGCACAGCCGGTCTTCGTCGGGCTTGAGCGAGCACAGACCGTTCGACAGCGCTTCGGGCAGCATCGGCAGGACACGGTTCGGGAAGTACACGGACGTGCCGCGCTCGCGCGCTTCGACGTCGAGCGGGCTGCCAGGGCGCACATAGTGCGCGACGTCCGCGATGGCGACGATCACGCGCCAGCCGCCGCTCTTGCGCTCGCACCAGACGGCATCGTCGAAGTCGCGTGCGTCCTCGCCATCGATGGTCACGAGTTCCATCTCGCGCAGGTCTTCGCGGCCAGCAATCGCATCCTGCGGGATGCGGGCGCCGAAGGCTTCGGCTTCGGCCAAGACGTTCGCCGGGAACTCGCATGGCAGGCTGTGCGAGTGGATGGCGATCTCGGTTTCCATGCCGGGCGCGCCGTGGTCGCCGAGAATCCTCGCCACACGACCGACCGGGCCGGACGTGCGCGACGGTTGATGGGTCAGCTCGACCATCACGATCTGGCCGTCCACGGCCTCGCCGAGCTGCTGGCTCGGCACCAGCACGCGATGCGGGATACGCGGGTTGTCCGGAGTCAGGTATGCCACGCCTGATTCGATGTGCAGGCGGCCCACCACTTCCCTGGTGCGGCGCTCGAGCACTTCGACGATCGTGCCCTGCGCGCGGCCACGAAAGCGCGTGGCTTCGATGCGCACCGCGAGTCGATCCCCGTGCATGACTTCGCGCATCTGTGCCGCGGGCAGATAGATGGCGCCGGAGCCGTCATCGGGCAGCAACTGGCCATCGCCATTGCGCGCGCCCTGCACGGTGCCTACGACCATGCCCGCGATCTGTTCGCGCAGGCAATACTGGCCGCGCCGATTGAGCATCACTTCGCCGCGCTTCAGCAGCTGTGCCAGTTCCTGCTCGGCCTGCACCGCGCCTGACGGACCAAACTCCGCCGTGACTTCGTCGAGACGCAGCGGCCGGGCCGCCTTGCGCAGGACGTTGATGACTGCGGATTCAGGGGATTGGGGCGCGCGCGCGGCAGCGCGGCTGCGCGGTTGCGTCGCGTTGTCGCGCGGGGCCTTGGCTGAACCGCGCCTGTTTCTATCTCTACGCATCGTTCCTTACATTGACAGTCCGGGGGGCCGCCAGTAAATTGCGCCACCTTCCAGCACGGCCCCCGGGGCCCTGCCGCGACCTAAGCCCAGGTGGCGGAATTGGTAGACGCACTAGTTTCAGGTACTAGCGGGTAACACCGTGGAGGTTCGAGTCCTCTCCTGGGCACCACTTCCGAAACAGGGGACATTCCCCTGTTTCGCGCCGAAAGCAGGAGCATACCTCCTGTTT
>JAPLSF010000334.1 GCA_026398785.1 Pseudomonadota bacterium
CAGCGTCCTGTACGAGCAGAAGTTCCAGGATGGCGAATACGTGAACGACGGGCGCGTGCTCGCAGCCGAGTTCGTCAACCAGGGCAAGACGCATCGCGCCGTGTGGTTCCAGTCGCAGGACGGTGAAGTGCAGGGTTACTTCACGCCCGAGGGCAAGGGCATGCGCAAGGCGTTCCTGCGGGCGCCGCTCGACTTCACGCGGGTGAGCTCGGTGTTCAACCCCCGTCGCGTGCATCCGATCAGCGGCGTCGTCCGCGCCCACAAGGGCGTCGATTACGCGGCGCCGACGGGCACGCCGATCTGGGCGGCCGGCGACGGCCGCGTCCAATTTGCCGGGCGCAAGGGCGGCTACGGCAACGTCGTGATGATCGATCACGGCAAGGGCATCAGCACGGTCTACGGCCACATGTCGCGTTTCGGCAAGTCGGCGCGCGTCGGCCGCAGCGTGCAGCAGGGCGACATCATCGGTTACGTCGGCATGACCGGCGCGGCCACCGGCCCGCACCTGCACTACGAATACCGGATCAAGGGCGTGCACAAGAACCCGGCCACGATCCCGATGCCGCGCACGGAGATTCCGTCGGGTTACCTGGCGGAGTTCCGCAACCAGAGCGAATCCGAGCTCGTGAAACTGCAGCTCACCAGCGGCCAGGGCGGCGTCGCCCAGCTCGCGAGCCGCTGAGCAAGCCACTGATCAGGCAGCCAGCTTGAGCTTGAAGCCGGCTGCCTCGAGGTAGCCGGCTTCCTGTTCAAGATCGATGGCGGTGAGCGGGTGCTCGTCGAGCCATCCGCGCGGAAACGTCAGCTCCACGCTTTTTGCCTTTGCGGCCAACCGGATGTCGGGCAGCGAACGCGGCCCGCGCCCGCGGTGCAGCAGCACCGCAAGCCGTAACAGCACGATTACGTATAGCGCCTTCAGGTGCCATGGCGGCATCAGGTCGTCGAGTCCGGTGAGCAGCAGTTTGCGCCGGTGGCCACCGACGATGGCCGCGAGCAGCTGCTGCTCATGGCTTGGAAAGCCGGGCAGGTCTGCATGTTGCAACAGGTAGGCGCCGTGCCGCTGGTACTGCGAATGCGCGATGTCGAGCCCGACTTCGTGCAGGCGCGCCGCCCAGCCGAGTATCGGTTCGGCGAGCGGATCGTCCAGGCCCCAGTCGTCACGCACCTGGCGCAGGAAGCCGAGTGCAGTCGCCTCGACGCGATCCGCCTGCGCGGTCTCGACGTGGAAGCGCCCTTCCATCGCACGCACGCTGCGCACGCGCGCGTCTTCGTCGGTGAGGCGTCCGAGCAGGTCGTACAGCAACCCTTCACGCAGCGCGCCGTCTGCAATCCGCAGCGTTTCGATGCCGAGCCGATCGAACACTTCGAGCACGATGGCGAGGCCGCCTGGCAGCACATCCTGCCGTTCGGATGGCAGTCCCGGCAACTTGAGCCGCGAGGTCTGGCCGGCGCGCAGCGTTTCCTGCAGCAGCCACTCGAGACCCGCCCGGTCGATATGCGTTGCCGCCGGCTCGCGCGCCTGCAGCGTGTCGGCCACGGCGCGCAGCGTGCCGGAGGTGCCATATGCGATGTCCCACTCGGAGCGCTTGAAGCGATTGATGACCGGCTCGAGTTCCAGGTGCGCGGCCGTGCGTGCACGCTTCATGCGTTTTTCGGTGATCTCGCCGTCGGGAAAAAAGCGCGCGCTCAAGCTGACGCAACCCATGTACAGGCTCTCGAGTCGCTTGGCCGAGAGGCCCTCGCCGATGATGAGTTCGGTGCTGCCGCCGCCGATGTCGACGACGAGGCGGTGACCGCCTTCGTTCGGCGTCGTGTGCGCGACGCCGAGATGGATCAGGCGCGCTTCCTCGACGCCTGAGATGATTTCGATGGGGTGGCCCAGTGCGTCGCGGGCCCGCTCGAGAAACACCCCGCGACGCTTGGCCTTGCGCAGGGTGTTGGTGCCGACGACGCGAACGCTCTCCGCACGCATGTCGCGCAGGCGCTGACCGAAGCGTTCGAGGCATTGCAGCGCGCGCTGGGTCGATTCGCGGCTGAGGCGGCCGTGTTCGTCGAGGCCCGCGGCGAGACGAACCATCTCGCGCAGGCGGTCGAGCACGATGAGCTGCCCGTGGTTGTAACGGGCGACGATCATGTGAAAGCTGTTCGAGCCGAGATCCACCGCCGCGAGGACGTCCGGGACCCGATGCGGCACGACGGCGGTTCAGCTCATCAGGTGGAGAAGGACGAACCGCACCCGCAGGTGGTCTGTGCGTTCGGATTGCGGATCACGAACTGCGCCCCCTCGAGGTCTTCGCGATAATCGATTTCGGCGCCGGTAAGGTACTGGAAACTCATCGGGTCGACGAGCAGGCGCACACCCTGGTTCTCGACGCAGGTATCGCCGTCTTCCTCGTTCTCGTCGAACGTGAACCCATACTGGAAGCCGGAGCAGCCGCCGCCGGAGACGAATACCCGCAACTTGAGGTTGGGGTTGCCTTCCTCCCGGATCAGCTCGCTCACCTTGGCGGCCGCCGAGTCCGTAAAGACCAGCAGGGCGGCGTCGGCCGTCTCGTTCAGCGCAGTGGCTTCTGTCATGGTTGCTCCGTGCGTTGTCGCAGGCGGTCGAATCTGGGGGCGAATTTTAGCCTACCAATCCCCCGCCTCATAGCGCGGCGACCGGCTGGCCTGCGACTTTCCAGGCAAATGTCTGCTGCACCGGTGCGCGGAGCTTGCTCGAACGCACCCGAACTTCGGTCTCGAACGGCTCGAAACCCTCCGGCAGGACCACAGCCTGCTCGATCGTCTGGAAATATCGAAACGAGAACGGGAGCTCTGCCCGTGGCTTGCCGAGCAGGTCGCCGACGGAAAAGCGGGCCGGCACGTCTTCCTTGACCCCGAACAACGTGATCTGCGCGAGGCCCGCAACGATGCTTTCGTGCCGCATCGCCTGCACGAGCGTGAGCTTGAGCCGCACCTGGCGCGGCGCGGCGCCCGGCAGAACCTCGAAGCGCTGGATACGCAGGCCCTGGATGCCGTCTGCCGGCGAGACGATGCTGCGATAGAACGCCAGGTCGTCGCTCTGTCGCGCCAGCTGCGATTGCAGGTCACCGAGCGTGGCCTCGACCTGCCCATACGCGTCGCGGTCGAGTCGCCGCGCCATTTCGAGCTCGGCCACCTTGGCATTCAGCCGCTTGTTGTCGAATTCGAGCCGTTGGCCCTGGTCTTCGGCCACTGCACGCTTTTCGGCTGCTGCCGGCGCGTCGTGGCCCGCGGCACGCTGGCCGAGTCCATAGCCGATCCCGCCAGCCAGTGCCGCGAGCAATGCGGCTGCGAGTGCAGCGTAGAGCAAAGGGAGCCGAGCCCTGGGCACACCGGCCTCGGTCACTGGTCGGATCCTTCGGGCGCGCCTGCCGCGACCGAGGCGCCCGTCACGGCCTCATTGCTCCCGGCCGCGAGCGGGCCACTGTCCGTCCGCCGGCGACGACGCGGCGAGCGCGATTGCGGCGCGCGCAGCATTGCGTCGGTCAGCCATTCGGGGCGCGGCGGCGGACCTGCGGCAAACGCCTGCTCGCCCAGTTCCTGCAGCGCGCGAACGTAGACCGCACGCTTGAAATAGATGACTTCGCGCACGGGCGCCCAGTAATCGACCCAGCGCCCCTGGTCGAATTCGGGCTCGGCGGTCGCCTCGAAGTTGAAGCGGGAGTCGTCACCCAGCATCCGCAGCAGGAACCAGCGTTGCTTCTGGCCGATGCAGACAGGGTTGCCGCGACGGCGCACGTACTGGTGCGGCAGCCGGTAGCGGAGCCAGCGGCTGGTGCTGGCGACGAGTTCGACGTCGCTGCGCTCGAGCCCGATTTCCTCGTGCAGTTCGCGATAAAGCGCCGCTTCCGGCTGCTCGTTGCGCAGGACGCCGCCCTGTGGAAACTGCCAGCCACGGCCATCCCGCCGGCCGCCCAGGAACAGCTCACCACCGTCGCGCATCAGGACGATGCCGACGTTGGCGCGAAATCCCTGGCTGTCGATGAAATCGCTCATGGCCTGCGTAAAGTCCCGTTGCAGTTGATTTTTTCACATTGGCGGCAGCCGCACAAAAACATCGCTCGGCCACAGCTCGGCTTGTGGCCCCGCCGCCGCTTCCCTAACCTTGCCCCAACTCGCGGGGGCCGCTTGCACAGACTTCCTCTCATTCCGGTGTTCGTCGCGCTCGGCGCCACGACGATCCTGCTCCTGCTGTTGTCGCTGATGCTCGGCAGCGTGCACGTCGAGCCAGCGGCCGTGTGGCACGTTGTCTGGGGCTCCGAGCCCTCTCTGGCGCGGGACGTCATCATGGACCTGCGCCTGCCACGCGCGCTCACTGCTTTCGCCGTGGGCGGGCTGCTTGGGCTCGCGGGCGCCCTCTTGCAGGTCCTGCTGCGCAATCCGCTGGCAGATCCCTACGTGCTCGGCGTGTCTGGCGGCGCATCCGTCACGGCCTTGCTGGCCCTGATGGCCGGTTTGTCCGCCGTCATGGTCGATGCGGCTGCGGGCGCCGGAGCGCTGGCTGCGTGCGCACTGGTTTTTGCCCTTGCACAGGGCCGCGGTGGCTGGACGCCGACTCGCCTGCTGCTGACCGGCGTGGTCGTCGCCGCCGGTGCGGGCTCCATCGTCAGCCTGCTGCTGGCGATGAGTGACGACACTCGACTGCGCGGCATGGTGTTCTGGCTGCTGGGGGACCTGACGCGCAGTGACCGCTGGGGCTGGCTGCTGACCCTGCTCGCCGTCGCGACCCTCTTCTGCGTCGCGCTCGGCCGCCCGCTGAACGTGCTGGCGCGTGGGGAAACGATCGCCGCGACCGTCGGGCTCGACGTGCGGCGCGTGCGCAGCATCGTGTTCGTGCTGAGTTCACTGCTCACCGGCTGTGCCGTGAGCACTGCAGGCAGCATCGGGTTCGTGGGACTGGTCACGCCGCACCTCGTGCGTCTCGCGCTCGGCAACGACCAGCGCATCGTGCTCGCCGGCTCCGCACTGCTCGGTGGCCTGGTGCTGATGACGGCCGACCTCGCTTCGCGACTGCTGCTCGCACCGAGGCAATTGCCGGTGGGCGCACTGACCGCACTCGTCGGCGTGCCGATCTTCCTGCTGCTGATGCTGCGCCAGCGCAACTAACCGGCGACGCAGCGATCGCCACCGGCGCGTTTCGCCTGGTGCAACGCTGCGTGCGCACGCGACAGCCATTCGTCGGCGGTCGCCTTGCGATCCATTCCCGCCACGAGGGCAGCCGGGTCCAACCCGGCGATCCCGATCGAGACCCGCACCGCTTCTCGCATGCCGGGCGCAGTGGCGATAGGCGCCGCCCGAACGGCGGCAAGAATGCGTTCCGCGAGCCGCGTCGCGAACTGGGGTGGGGTCGCGGGCAGCAACGCGGCAAATTCGTCTTCGCCGATGTGCGCGAAGGAATCGCTCGCTCGCACCTGCGCCTCGACGATGCCGCCCACCTCGAACAGGACCGCATCGCCCGCGGCGACTCCGCGCTTTTCGTTGAGGGTGCCGAGGCCGTCG
>JAPLSF010000367.1 GCA_026398785.1 Pseudomonadota bacterium
GCCAGTTCCGTGCCGTCGCGCACGTACTCGGGGTCGACCCAGCGTCGTTCGATTGGTGCGATCGCGTCATGCAGCCATGGTGCCAGCGGCAGGTTTTCAGCCCGGCCGCGCAGCAGCGTCATGGCCGCATGCGTGTGCGCATTGACGAGTCCCGGCAGCATCGCGTGCTGCGGACGTTCGACGAGTTCGGCCGGCGAGTAGGTGGCGAGCGCCTCGGCAGTGGGCAGCACGGCGACGATGCGTCCTGCGCGCATCGCCACCGAATGGTCGGCGAGCACGGTGCCGTCGGGTTCGACGGGGAGCACCCAGCGGGCGCAAACGAGCGTGTCTACCGGCTCCATTCAAGGTCTCGCGGATCGGGGCCGGCAGTATACCGGGCGCAGCCCCGCCATGACCTGCCGTGACCGTCCGTGGGAGGCGTTCAACGGGTTCGTCGTGGTATCCTTTCGGATCATTTTGGGCAAGCGGATTCCATGGCAGAAATCGCGCGCGAACTCCTGCACGTCAACCTCGAAGACGAGATGAAGCAGTCGTACCTCGATTACGCGATGAGCGTGATCGTGGGACGCGCATTGCCAGACGTCCGCGACGGCCTCAAGCCGGTCCATCGTCGCGTGCTGTTCGCCATGCGCGAGCTCGGCAACGAGTGGAACAAGTCCTACAAGAAGTCGGCCCGCGTCGTCGGCGACGTCATCGGCAAGTACCACCCCCACGGTGACACGGCCGCGTACGACACCATGGTGCGCATGGCGCAGCCGTTCTCGTTGCGTTACCTGCTGGTCGACGGCCAGGGCAACTTCGGTTCGGTGGACGGCGACTCGCCGGCTGCCATGCGTTACACCGAAGTCCGCATGTCGCGCCTCGCGGGCGAACTGCTCGCCGACATCGACAAGGAAACCGTCGAGTTCGTGCCGAACTACGACGGCTCCGAGATCGAGCCGTCGGTGCTGCCCACGCGCGTGCCGAACCTGCTGATCAACGGGTCGTCGGGCATTGCCGTCGGCATGGCGACCAACATCCCGCCGCACAACCTGGTCGAGATCGTCAACGCCTGCGTGGCGTATATCGACAACCCAGCGATCACGATCCCTGAATTGATGGAGCACGTGCCGGGCCCGGATTTCCCGACGGCCGGCATCATCAACGGCGCCCGCGAAATCTATAACGCCTACACGACGGGACGCGGCCGCATCGTCGTCCGCGCCAAGGCCGAGATCGAGGAATACGACGACGCCGGCCGTGAGGCCATCATCGTCACCGAACTGCCGTACCAGGTGAACAAGGCGCGACTGATCGAGCGTATTGCCGACCTCGTGCGCGGCAAGCTGCTCGAAGGCATGTCCGAGCTGCGTGACGAGTCCGACAAGGACGGCAGGCGTGGCGTCATCGAGTTGAAGCGCAACGAAAACGCCGAGATCGTCCTCAACAACCTGTACAAGCAGACGCCGATGGAGTCGGTGTTCGGCGTCAACATGGTGGCGCTGCTCGACGGCCAGCCGCGGCTGCTCAACCTCAAGGACATGATCGAGGCGTTCGTCCGTCACCGCCGTGAAGTGGTGACGCGCCGGACGGTGTTCGACCTGCGCAAGGCCCGTGACCGTGGCCACATCCTCGAAGGCCTCGCCGTCGCGCTGGCCAACATCGACGCAATCATCGCGCTGATCAAGGCGTCGCCCACGCCGCCCGAAGCCAAGGCAGCGTTGGTGGCCCGCGAATGGCGCGGCGGGGCCGTGCCCGAGATGCTCGCGCGCGCCGGCGACGTCAGTGCGCGTCCCGCGGGCCTCGAAGCAGCGCTCGGCCTGCACGGCGGCATCTATCGGCTGTCGGAAACACAGGCCCAGGCCATCCTCGACCTGCGACTGCACCGCCTCACTGGCCTCGAGCAGGACAAGATCCTCGCCGAGTACGCCGAGCTGCTCGACGTCATCCGCGACCTGAGCGACATCCTCTGCTCGACGTCATCCGCGACCTGAGCGACATCCTCGCGCGTCCCGAGCGCCTGCTGCAGGTGATCCGCGACGAGCTGATCGCGATCCGCGAACAGTACGGCGACGAGCGCCGCACGCGCATCGAGCGCGACGAATCCGATCTCACGATCGAAGACCTCATCACGCCGCAGGAGGTGGTCGTCACGCTGTCGCACGGCGGTTACGCCAAGTCGCAACCCGTGAGCGAATACCGCGCGCAGGGTCGCGGCGGCCGCGGCCGTTCAGCGACGGCGATGAAGGACGAAGACTTCGTCGAGAAGCTGTTCATCGCCAATACGCACGACACGTTGCTGTGCTTCTCGAGCCGCGGCCAGTTGTACTGGCTCAAGGTGTACCAGCTGCCGATGGCTGGCCGGGCCTCGCGCGGCAAGCCGATCGTCAACCTGCTGCCGTTGCAGGAAGGCGAGCGCATCACCGCCGTGCTCCCCATCCGCGAGTACGAAGAAGAAAAGTACATCTTCATGGCTACGGCGCTGGGCACGGTCAAGAAGACCTCGCTGGTCGCGTTCTCGCGTCCGCGCACGGCGGGCATCATCGCGGTCGGCCTGGAAGAGGGTGACCAGCTGGTGGGCGTCGACATCACGGACGGCAAGCGCGACGTGATGATGTTCACGACGGAAGGCAAGGCGATCCGCTTCGCCGAAGACGACGTACGCCCGATGGGCCGCAACGCCGCCGGCGTGCGCGGCATCCGCCTGCCCGACGACGAGCGCGTCATCTCGCTGATCATTCCGGATCCGCAGGGCCTGATCCTGATCGCCTCCGAGAATGGTTTCGGCAAGCTGACGTCGGTCGAAGAGTTCCCCGTGCACGGCCGCGGTGGCCAGGGCGTCATTGCAATCCAGACGACCGAGCGCAACGGCAGGCTGGTCGCGGCCACGCAGGTGGCAACGACCAACGAACTGATGCTGATGAGTTCCGGCGGCACACTCGTGCGCACCCGGGCCTCGGAAGTGTCGGTGCTCGGTCGCAACACCCAGGGCGTGAGACTCATTCGACTCGACGAAGGTGAGCGCCTGATCGGCGTGGAATCGGTCGAGCCGGAGCC
>JAPLSF010000091.1 GCA_026398785.1 Pseudomonadota bacterium
GCGCCGGTGATGAAGATGGATCCATTCATGGTTCGACTGGTCATAGGTCACGCTCAGTGAGTGGTGATTCGGACCGACCCGATCATGGCATTGCATTTGCCGCTGCCGGCCTCTCTAATGCCGCAACTTACCCGCCGGGACGCACCCATGACCGAAGCTCAGGCCCCCGCGCAACTTACTCCCCGCGCAATCGTCCTCGCCATCGTCCTGGCCGTGCTGCTCGCCGCCGCCAACACCTACCTCGGGCTCTTCGCCGGGCTCACCATCGCGTCCGCCATCCCTGCGGCCGTGGTTTCGATGGCGGTCCTGCGGGTGCTCGGCGGCAGCACGATCCTCGAGAACAACATCGTACAGACCGGCGCGTCGGCGGGATCGTCGATCGCCTCGGGCGTGATCTTCACGATTCCGGCGCTCGTCATCCTCGGGCACTGGACCGATTTCCGCTACGCCTGGGTGCTCGCGATCGCAGGCCTCGGCGGCATCCTCGGCGTGTTCTTCTCGGTGCCGCTGCGGCGCTCGCTGATCGTCGAGCAGAACCTCAAGTTCCCCGAGGGCGTGGCGGCCGCTGAAGTGCTCAAGGCCGGTGACAACCCGGCGCAGGGCGTGAAACTGCTCGGGCTCGCCGCGCTCGGCGGTGGTCTCGCGAAGCTCGCGGCCGGCAGCGGCCTGCGCATGATCCCCGACACCGCGGCAGCCAGCGGCTTCTTCGGCAAATGGCTCGCCTACTTCGGCACCAACCTCTCGCCCGCGCTGCTCGGCGTCGGTTACATCGTGGGCCTCAACATCGGTGCGCTCGCCCTGATTGGCGGCATGATTTCGTGGAGCGTCGCGATCCCCATCTACGCCGCCCACTTCCTGCAGGACAACGCGCCGCTGGCACAACAGCTCGCGGGCGCCGATGCCGAGACGATGGCCAACGCCATCTGGTCGGCGCAGGTCCGTTACCTCGGCGTGGGCGCGATGCTCGTCGGCGGCATGTGGGCGCTGGTGTCGATCCGCAGCTCGCTCGCCTCGGGCATTCGCAGCGGCCTCGAGGCCACGCGTGCCGGTGCGACACGGGCCGCCTCGCACACCGAGCAGGACCTGCCGATGAAGGCGATCCTGATCGGCCTCGTGCTGTTCACGATTCCGCTCTGGATTCTCTACCAGCTGATCGTCGACAACATCGGCATCAGCCTGGTGATGACCGTGATCATGATCGTCGCGGGCTTCGTGTTCACGTCGGTCTCGGCGTACATGGCCGGCCTCGTTGGCTCGTCGAACAATCCAGTCTCGGGCATCACCATCTGCACGATCCTGTTCGCGTCACTGCTGCTGGTCGTGCTGATGGGACGCGGAGCGGCGCTCGGTCCCGTGGCCGCCATCATGATCGGCTCGGTCGTGTGCTGCGCGGCCTGCATCGGCGGCGACAACCTGCAGGACCTGAAAGCCGGGCAACTCGTCGGCGCCACGCCGTGGCGGCAGCAGGTGATGCTGGCGATCGGTGCTGCCAGCTGCGCGCTGGTGATGGCTCCCGTCCTCAACCTGCTGCTCAAGGCCTACGGCATCGGCGCACCCACCGCCGAACATCCGAACGCGCTGATTGCCCCGCAGGCCACGTTGATGGCTTCGGTCGCCAAGGGCATGTTCGGCGGTGAACTGCCCTGGGGCATGATTTCCATCGGTGCGCTGATCGGCGTCGGCATCATCCTCGTCGACGAATACCTCAAGCGGGTCAAGGCACCGTTTCGCGCGCCCGTGCTCGCCGTGGCGGTGGGTATCTACCTGCCGCTCGAACTGTCGGTGCCGATCTTCTGCGGCGGCCTGATCGCGTACCTCGTCGAGCGCAGGTTGGGGCTCAGCGACGACTCGCCGCAGGCGGAGCGCGCAAAGCAGAATGGAATCCTGTTTGCGGCCGGCCTGATCACGGGCGAGGCACTGATGGGCATTTTCATCGCCATCCCGATCGTGATGTCGGGCCGCGCGGATGTGCTGGCCCTCGGGTCGGCGCTGCAGTTCGGCGAAGGGCTCGGCCTCGCCGTCGTCGCAGGGCTTGCGTTCTGGCTGTACCGCGTCGGCGTCAGTCGAGCCGCATGAGTTCACACGGATGGTGAGACTGCGCGAAGCCCGACGACGGCCAGGGCGATGACCGGCTTCAGGGCACGCCTGTATGCGTGCTTCGCGCTCGTCTACCTGGTCTGGGGTTCGAGCTTTCTCGTGATCCGCGTCGGTGTCGCCGACTTGCCGCCACTGCTCTTTGCGGCTGGCCGCGCCTTCATCGGCGGCTTCGTGCTGCTCGCGCTGGCGCTGTACCGTGGCTATCGCCTGCCGCGCACCGCGCACGAATGGAAACTGATGTGCTTCTTTTCGATTGTCCTGATCGCGTTGAGCAGCGGCCCGTCGACGTTCGCGCTCAAGCACCTGCCGTCCAACGAGGTCGCGCTGCTCAACGCCAGCCTGGCCTTGTGGATAGCAGGGCTCGGGACCCTCGGGCCGAAAGGACAGCGGCTCTCGAGAATCAGCCTGCTCGGGTTGCTGCTCGGCTTCATCGGCGTGGCGCTGCTGGTCTGGCCAGCGGACTTTCGGCTCACGCCGCACGTCGGGTGGCAACTGCTGGTGCTGTCGGCTGCCCTGGTCTGGTCGGCCGGAACGATCACTTACCGCAACATGACCCTGGCCGTGGGCCCCATCGGCTTCAACGCGATCATCATGCTGCTCGGTGGCCTGATGCTGTTCGTCGCGGGTACCGCGTCCGGCGAACTGCCACGCTGGCACTGGGGCCTGCCCGGGGTGCTCGCGCTGATCTTCCTCGGCGTGTTTACCTCGGCGGTGACCTACTCGGCCTTCACGTGGCTCATGAAGAACGCGCGCACCGATCGAGTCGCGACGTTCGCCTACGTCAACCCGGCCATCGCGACACTGCTCGGGTGGATGGTCCTCGGCGAAACGCTCACGCCGCAACAGCTGCTGGGCATGCTCGTCGTGCTGGGCGGCGTCGTGCTGGTGTCGATGCCGCACCGCTACTTCTAGCGGCTGAAACTCAGCGGCGGGCCGGGAACTTCTCGAACTTGCCCGACGAGCCGATCAGGCCCGAAGCGGCCCACGAGACGATGCTGACGATGATCGCAGCGCCGACGGCGGTCCAGAAGCTCGAGATCGTGAAGCCGGGCACCACCCACGCCACCAGCGCGACCATGCCGGCGTTCAGCACCAGCAGGAACAGGCCGAGCGT
>JAPLSF010000256.1 GCA_026398785.1 Pseudomonadota bacterium
AGGTCGTCCATGCTGACGAACGACCAGGTGGGACGGCCGTGCACGCACTGATCACTGCGCACGGTCTGCTCCATTTCCCGGAGCAGCGCATTCATCTCGGGAACGGTCAGCCGGCGGTTGGCGCGGACGGCCTGGTGACACGCCATGGTGCCGAGCGCCCGGTCGAAGGCCGCCGACGTCGCGGCCCGGCCCTGCTCACGCAAATCCGCAATCATGTCCTTGAGCAAGGTGGCGGGATCGATGTTGGGCAGCAGTGCCGGCGTCGATCGAAGCAGCACACACGCAGGCCCGCTGCGATCGACGTCGAGGCCGAGGCTCGAGAACAACTCGGCATGCGATTCCGCCTCATCCGCGTCGGCGACCGCGACCTGGACCGAGATCGGCACCAGCAGCGGCTGCGCCGGCAATCGGTCGGACTGCATCGAGACCTTCAGCCGCTCGTACGTGGTGCGCTCGTGCGCGGCATGCATGTCGACGAGAACGAGGCCGCCTTGCGCCTGCGCGAGAATGTAGACGCCGTGCAGCTGCGCGATGGCGTAGCCCAGAGGATGTTCGGCGGCGGGCGCGGCGGCGTCCGCTGCTGCGAGCTCGCGAACCCCGCCAAGTCGACCATACAGGTCCGTCGCGGAGAGCTGTTGTCCCGCCGCCGAAGCGGGGTCAGGGGTCAGGGGGAAGGGGTTAGGGGTTAGGGTATAGGGGTTAGTCGGAAGTGGGAGTGACCAGTCGGCGCGAGCGGCCGGAATCGCATCGGCGGCGGACTGGGTCGGCCGCGTTTCGGCGAGCGCGCGCTCGAGCGTGCGAAACAGGAAATCGTGGATCAGGCCGGGTTCGCGAAAACGCACCTCGAGTTTCTGCGGGTGCGCGTTCACGTCGACGCGTGCGGGATCCATCTCGAGGAACAGCACGTACGCGGGATGGCGGCCATGAAAGAGCACGTCTCTATACGCGAGCCGCACCGCACTGGCGATCAGCTTGTCGCGCAGCGGCCGGCCATTGAGGAAGAAGTGCTGCTGGTCGGCCTGGCTGCGCGCATAGGTCGGCAGGCAGAACCAGCCGTGCAGCCGCAGACCCGACCCTTCGTGGTCGAGCTTCATCGCATTGCCGATGAAGTCCTCGCCGAGCATCGCCGCCACACGCGCGTCGCGCGCTCGTTCGTCGCGCGCCGGCGGATGATCCGCGAGCACCTTGCGCGCGGACGAGAGCCGGAATCCCACGTCGAAACGACTGAGTGCAAGCCGCTCCACCAGCCGCTCGATCTGCGACAGCTCGGTGCGTTCGGCCCGCAGGAATTTGCGCCGTGCGGGCACGTTGAAGAACAGGTCGCGGACCTCGACCGTCGTGCCGTGTGGATGCGGGTGCGGCGCGGGTCCCGTCAGGACACCGTCGACTGCGGCAACCATGTGCGCGGTAGCGGAGTCGCGCGGGCGCGAGATCATCCGCATGCGCGAAACGGACGCGATGCTCGGTAACGCCTCGCCGCGAAAGCCGAGCGTGCGCACCGCCTCGAGATCATCGATGCTGCCGATCTTGCTGGTAGCGTGGCGGGCCAGGGCGAGCAGCAGCTCGTCCGCGGGGATCCCCGTGCCGTCGTCGCGCACACGACAGAGCTCGGCGCCGCCCTTCTCCACCTCGATGTCGATCGCCAGCGCACCGGCATCGAGGCTGTTCTCGACCAGCTCCTTGATCACGGATGCCGGGCGCTCGACGACCTCGCCGGCAGCGATCTGGTGAACGAGTTGCTCGGGCAGGACCCGGATCGGCATGAGGGAAAGGCAGGTCTGGCGGCTCGCGCCGGGTGCGCGAGCATAGCAAAGCGGCGGGAATCAGCGTCCGGCGACGGCTGTGCCGCTGTCCGCCGTGCCGCCTCGCTGTGCCGCCACGATGGCTGCGAGCTTCGAGCCCGGCGGCGGGTTGTCGTACCAGTAGTTGCGCACGCCCGTGCGCAACGCCGCGGCAATCCGCGTCTGGTGGTCGGGATCACGCAGGCGACGTTCGTCCGTCGCGTTGGAGATGAAAGCCGTCTCGACCAGCATCGAGGGAACGTCCGGCGACTTCAGCACGACGAAGCCCGCATGCTGCACGCGCGGACGGTGCACGTCGCCCACGCCGCGCAGCGCAGTCAGGACGCTGTCGGCCGCTTCGACGCTGTCGCTGATCGATTCTTTCTGCGTGACGTCGAGCAGTACCGACGCCAGCACGTCGCTGCTCTCGTCGAGCGACACGCCACCCTTCAGGTCGGCTGCGTTCTCCGACTCGGCGAGCCAGCGCGCGGCCTCGTCGGTCGCACCCCGCAATGACAGTACGTAGACCGATGAGCCGCTCACCTCGCGGTTCTTCACCGAGTCGGCGTGGATCGAGACGAACATGTCGGCGCCGAGCTGGCGCGCCTTGCGCGTGCGGCCGCCCAGGGTGATGAAGTAGTCGCCTTCACGGATCAGCACTGCTTTCATGCCGTCCTCCGCGTTGATTTCTGCCGCGAGCTTGCGCGCGATCGAGAGCGTGACATCTTTCTCGCGCGTGCCGCCACGGCCAATCGCGCCGGGATCCTGTCCGCCGTGGCCCGCATCGATTGCGATGACCAGGTCGCGGCCCTTGACGGTCGCACTCGCCACCTTGGTCGGCAACGTAGCCGGCTCGGTGACTTTGGGCACCGCGGGTGCAGCCACTGCGCGCGAGGTGTCGGCGACCATCGCGAGCACCTCGTTGCCCGAGGGCGGCGTGTGCGCGGCATTCATGGGCGCGGCGACGACGGCAGGCTTACCCGGCAGTTCGACGACGATGCGGTGCCCGGCGCTGCCATCGGGACCGACCACGAAACTGCGCGGCTTCAGCGCCTCGGTCACGTCGAGGACGAAGCGCAAGCCCTGCCCTTGCTGCGGACCCGAGCGCAACGACTTCACCGGGCCCTGGCCTGGCGGCAGCGACTCGTCCGCAGGCAGCGTAGTGTTCGCGAGATCGACGACGACGCGGTCGGGGTTGTCGAGTGCGAAGACGTCGTACTCGACCGGTGCCGACAATTCGATCACGAGGCGTGTGCCTTCTGGACCGGACCACAACCTGACGTCGGTGACGCGTGCCGGGCTCGCCCATGCCGGCAACCAGGCCAACGACAGCGCCAGCCAGGCGAGTCGCAGAGCGGTCGATCGCGGTGCAAGTGTCAGCATGGCGCGTAATCTACCGCGCCGGGGGCAGATAATTCAATAAAATTATGGAGATACGGGGCGTTTATCACGTACTGTCAGAGCCGCTCGAGCACGGCCTGACCCGCGGGCAAGCGTGCCTCGGCAACGAGGTTGCGCGCATCCACGCCGGCGTATTCCAGCGTCAGCGCCAGATCGGCCGCACCCAACCGGCCCTCCGCCTTCTCCGGCCACTCCACGAGCAGCACCGAGCCGGCGCCCCGCAAGTCGCGCAGACCGAGGTCGTCGAGTTCATCCGGGTGACGCAGCCGGTACAGGTCGCAGTGCGTGATGTCGCGTCCCTGCAGATTGTAAGGTTCGATCAACGTGTAGGTGGGGCTGCGAGCCGGACCGACGTGTCCCAGCTCTGCCAGCAACCCGCCCACCAGCGTCGTCTTGCCGGTGCCCAACTCGCCGGAGAGCGTGACGAGCAACGACTCGCGCGCAGGCGTGGTCAGCAGCGCTCGCGCGAGACGGGCACCGAACGCCCGCATCTCGTCCGCACCATGGGCAACGTGCTCGGTCATCACCGCGGGTTCACGCAGGCGCGCACCTCGTCGATGACGTCGGTCGCCAGCAAGCCGCGTTCGCCTGCCGCCGCTGCGCGATCGCCAGCGCAGGCGTGGACGAACACTCCGGCCTTCGCGGCAAGTGCGAGGTCGCCGCACTGTGCGGCGATGCCCGCAATCACACCCGTGAG
>JAPLSF010000248.1 GCA_026398785.1 Pseudomonadota bacterium
ACTTACACAACGCTCGACTATGTGGTCGCAGACCGAGTCCTGACGCTGACGCTCAACCGTCCGGAGCGCCTGAACGCCTTCACGGTCACGATGGCCGACGAACTCGAGCACGCTTTCCGGCGCGCCAGCACGGATGACGACGTCGGTGCGGTCGTCGTGACCGGCGCGGGCCGGGCGTTCTGCGCCGGGATGGATTTGTCCTCGACCGGAAACGTGTTCGGCCTCGACGAAACGCAGCATCCCACGCTCGCGGACATGCACGACCGGCTCGACGACCCCGCGATCCTGAGCGGTGTTCGCGACACCGGCGGCCGTGTCGTGCTCGCGATTTACGACTGCATGAAGCCGGTGATCGGCGCCATCAACGGGGCCGCGGTCGGTATCGGCGCAACCATGACGTTACCCATGGATATCCGGCTTGCCGCCGACGGCGCGAAGATCGGCTTCGTGTTCGGTCGCCTCGGCATCGTGCCCGAGGCGTGCTCGAGCTGGTTCCTGCCACGACTCGTCGGCATCCCCCAGGCCCTGGAATGGGTCTACTCGGCTGAACCTTTCGACGCTGCTGAAGGCGTTCGTGCCGGATTGCTCAAGGCTGCGGTGCCGGGCGAACAGTTGCTGGAAGAGGCGCGCAGGCTCGCGCACAAGTTCATCGACAATCGCTCGCCGGTCGCCATCGCGCTGGCGCGACAGATGATTTACCGCAATGGCGCACAGTCGCATCCGCTCGAGGCGCACCGCGTGGATTCGCTCGCCATGTGGCACCTGAGCCAGCACGACGGCGCGGAAGGCGTGCGTGCGTTCCTCGCAAAGCGCGCACCCGAGTTCCAGTCGAAGGTGTCGACCGACCTGCCGGATTTCGTCGCGGAATGGATGCGGCGCTGATTCCTCGCCTCTCCCGCGTCGGCGGAAGAGGTCGCGCGCTGCGCGGGTGAGGGCTAGTCGCTGGAGGATCCGGCTGTCTTGCCGCGCTCCGTGTCGGACGCCGCAGCTCGAGCGCAGGCGCGAGGCGGCACTGCATTTTCTGACCAGCCGCTGGCACCATCGCCTCGCGCCCGTTCGAGCAAGGCTCGCCGTGAATCGTGCGGTTCCTCCGCACGATTCACGATGCGCGGGAGACTTCGGAGCGCGGCAAGACAGCCGGATCCTCCAGCGACTAGCCCACCAGCGATTCTCGCGACCAATCCCGCTGACGCGGGAGATATGAGCAATCAGTGCTGCTTCACCAATAGCCGGTGCGCGTGCAGCAGCGGTTCCGTGTACCCCGACGGCTGCTTCGTGCCAAGGAACACGAGGTCGCATGCTGCCTTGAACGCCTCGCCGTCGTAGCCTGGCGCCATCGGGCGGTAGAGCGGATCGCCTGCGTTCTGCTGGTCGACCACCGCTGCCATGCGCTTCATCACGTCCAGCACCTGGTCGCGCGACACGATGCCGTGATGCAGCCAGTTGGCGATGTGCTGCGACGAGATGCGACAGGTCGCGCGATCTTCCATCAGGCCGACGTTGTTGATGTCGGGCACCTTCGAGCAGCCGACCCCCTGGTCGATCCAGCGCACGACGTAACCGAGGATGCCCTGCGCGTTGTTCTCGATCTCGGCATTGATCTCAGCCGCCGACCAGTTCGTGTCGGCCGCAAGCGGAATCGTCAGGATGCCCGTCAGCCGATCCGCACGACCTGCCCTGGCCAGTTCTGCCTGTCGCGCCTTCACGTCGTACGCGTGATAGTGCGTGGCATGCAGGGTCGCCGCCGTCGGGCTCGGCACCCAGGCGCAAGTTGCGCCCGCCTGCAGGTGCCCGATCTTCTGCTCGAGCATGCCGTGCATCAGGTCCGGCATGGCCCACATGCCCTTGCCGATCTGCGCCTTGCCCGGCAAGCCGCACGCCAGGCCGATCTCGACGTTTGACAGTTCGTACGATGCGATCCAGGCCTGCGTCTTCATGTCGGCCTTGCGCACCATCGCGCCGGCTTCCATCGAGGTATGGATTTCATCCCCGGTGCGATCGAGGAACCCGGTGTTGATGAACGCAACGCGCGATCTGGCCGCGCGAATGCATTCCTTCAGGTTGACCGTCGTGCGGCGCTCCTCGTCCATGATGCCGAGCTTCACGGTGTAGCGCGGCAGGCCGAGCACCTGCTCGACGTGCGTGAAGATCGCATCGGCGAACGCGACCTCCGCGGGCCCGTGCATCTTCGGCTTCACGATGTAGACCGAACCGTGCGTCGAGTTGCGCACGCCGTCGGTCTTGCGCAGGTCGACCATCGCGATCAACACCGTGCACATCGCGTCGAGCAGGCCTTCGTAGGCCTCGTTGCCGTCTTTATCGAGCACGGCCGGGTTGGTCATGAGGTGCCCGACGTTGCGGACCAGCATCAGCGAGCGGCCCTTGAGCGCAAGCGACTTGCCGTCCGGCGCGACGTAACGGCGGTCGGGGTTCATGGCGCGATCGAACGATTTGCCGCCCTTCTCCACCTTTTCCACGAGGTCGCCTCGCATCAGGCCGAGCCAGTTGCGGTACGCGTGCGCCTTGTCCTCGGCGTCGACGGCCGCGACGGAATCCTCGCAGTCCATGATCGTCGTGATCGCCGCTTCGAGGTACACGTCGGCAACACCCGCGGCATCGGTCTTGCCGATGCGGTTCGTGCGGTCGACATGAATTTCGACGTGCAGGCTGTGCTGCCGCAGCAGGATGGCGCTGGGTGCGGCGGCGTCACCTGCATAGCCCGCGAACAGCGATGGATTCGCCAGGGCCGTCGTGCCCTCGATCATCTCGATCTGCAACTTCCCGCCCACGATGCGATAGCACGTCGCGTCGGCATGGCTGCCGACGGCGAGCGGCGCGACGGCATCCAGGAACTGCTTCGCCCACGCGATCACGCGCGCGCCACGCTCCGCACTGTAACCACCCGCCGCGGGCAGGTCGCCCATGGCGTCCGTGCCGTAAAGCGCGTCGTACAGGCTGCCCCAGCGTGCATTCGCCGCATTGAGCGCGTAGCGCGCGTTCATGACGGGCACCACGAGCTGCGGCCCCGGCATGCTGGCGATTTCGGGATCGACGTTGGTCGTATCGATCTGGAAATCGGGTCCTGCGGGGACGAGGTAGCCGATCTCGGCAAGGAAGTCCTTGTAGGCCACCGCATCGATCGGTTGAACGCGATGCACGCGGTGCCAGGCGTCGATCTGCACCTGCAGGTCGTCACGCCTGGCGAGCAGTGCCCGATTCTTCGGGCCGAAGCCATGCACGAGGTCGGAGAGACCCTGCCAGAACGTGTCGGAAGCGACGCCCGTGAGCGGCAGCGCTTCGTGCTCGATCATGTCGTGGAGCGGACGCGCGACCTTCAGGCCGAATTTGTCGATGCGGGCGGTCATGGGCGTTTTCCCGGGTCAGGAGCCATGCGTATTGCAGCGCACCATTATGGCGCGACATGACCGGGGACGACAGCGACAGATGATCCGGCCTGCGCGGCGGGGTTTTCACCTCCGACTAACCCCCAACCCCTAACCCCTATCCCCTATCCCCTGACCCCTACAGCGAGCGCGAGATCAGTTCCTTCATCACTTCGTTCGTGCCGCCATAAATGCGCTGCACGCGCGAGTCCGCGAACATGCGGCAGATGCGGTACTCGTTCATGTAGCCGTAGCCGCCGAATAGTTGCTGACACTCGTCGATGACCTTCTGCTGCGTGTCGGTAACCCACCACTTGGCCATCGCAGCCGTCTCGGTGTCGAGTTCGCCCTTGAGCAGCTGTTCGATACAGCGGTCGACGAATACGCGTGCCACCCGTGTGTGTGTGGCCGCTTCGGCGAGCTTGAACTTGGTGTTCTGGAATGCGGATACCAGTTGGCCGAAAATCTGTCGCTCGTTGACGTACTTGATCGTCTCCTCGAGCGCGCCTTCCATCGCGGCGACGCCGCCCAGCGCGATGAGCAGCCGCTCGTACGGCAGGTCGCCCATCATCATGTGCATGCCCTTGCCTTCCTGCTGCAGCAGGCAGTCGGCCGGCACGCGCACGTCTTCGAAGAACAGTTCGGCAGTGTCCTGCGCCTGCTGGCCCATCTTGTCGAGCACGCGACCGACGCGGTAGCCCTTGAGGCCTGCGGTCTCGACCATCAGGATCGACAGGCCGCGGCCGCGGTCGCTTGGATCGGTGCGCACGACCAGCATCAGCAGTTCTGCGCTGCCGCCGTTGGTGATGAAGATCTTCGAGCCGTTGACGACGTAGTCGTCGCCGTCACGCACGGCACGCGTGCGGATGCCCTTGAGGTCCGAGCCCGCGCCCGGCTCCGTCATGCCGATGGCGCCGATCAGTTCGCCGCGCGCCATGCGCGGCAGCCAGCGCTGCTTCTGCGCTTCGGTGCCGTAATTGAGGACGTAATGGGCCGAGATGCTGTGCACGCTCTGGCCGAAACCCGACAGGCC
>JAPLSF010000281.1 GCA_026398785.1 Pseudomonadota bacterium
CGACTGGCGGACGTGCAGTACAAGGGCATGGAGCGCGTCAATCCCGAATACCTCAAAGGGCGTGCCCAGGTGAAGCCGGGCGATACGGTCGACACTGCAAAGATCAGCGCCGAGGCACGGCGCATGTCTGCCCTGCAGGAATTTGAGTCCGTCGAGTACCGCCTCACCGGCGACCCCGCCAATCCCACCCTGGAGTGGTGGCCGCAGGAAAAGCGCTGGGGTCCGAACTACCTCAAGTTCGACCTGGGGCTTTACGGGTCGGAGGACGGCGACCTGGGGTTCGTGGTCTACGCCAAGCACACCCGCACGGGGCTGAACTCACGGGGCGCGGAGTGGCGCAACCAGGTGCAGTTGGGCTACTTCAACAACCTGTCGACCAGCTTTTACCAGCCGCTCGACGTCGCGCAGCGTTTCTTCGTCGAACCGAAACTGTTCTGGACGCGCTCGTGGGAAGACGTCTTCGTCGACAACGAGCGCCTGGCCCGCTACAAGTTCAGCGATGGGGGCGGCAGTTACGACGTAGGCATGAACATCAGCGACGACGCGCAGATCCGTGCCGGCTACTTCTACACGCGACGTAAGGCGACCGTAGAGACGGGTTCGCCGATCCTGCCGGAGACCAGGCGCAACGACGCCGGCCTCTCTGTGGCGGCAACGTACGACAGCCGCGACACGCCCTTCAACCCGACTCGCGGTGTCGCGGCCGCGTTGGAGTATGCGAACGTCGACGACTCGCTGGGCGCAGACCGCAACTGGGAGCGCCTGGAACTCGGCGTCGGCCTGGCGCTCCCCGTTCGCAGCGACGTTGTCTGGATGACGCTGGCCGGCGGCACCGACCTGAACAGCTCATTGCCGCCCGACCGCTATTTCATGCTCGGTGGCCCGGGCAGCTTCCCCGGGTACGAACTGGGCGAACTGCGCCTCACCGATTACTGGACAGCCAGCGGCAGCTACCTGTGGAAGATCAAGGACATCATGTCGATCCGCGGCCAGGCGCTGTATGCCGGTGTGCGGCTCGAAGCGGGCCAGGTGTTTGGCCGACTGGAATCAAGCGTCCTGCCGGGATTCGACGACGACGAAGTCATCTATGGCGGGTCCCTGTACCTCGCTGGGCGCACGCAGGCAGGTCCCCTGACCTTGGGTCTGGGCATGACCAGCAGCGACTCCTGGAGTCTCTGGATCGCCGTCGGCCGCCCCATCGGCAACGGCACCATCCTCGAGCGAGGCATCTTCCGTTGATCCGGGGCAGTACCTCTGGTTCCAGAAGTAAGATAGTGACACTGGCCGCGCTGCGCGTGCCATCAGCCAACAACGCGATGACAGGAGACGACAGTGAAAGCACGAAATATCGGACTTGTGGTGGGCGTGGTGGCGGCTATCGCGCTAATGTCGGTCCCCGCCATACAGGCCAAAGAAGCGCCGCCGGAGACCACCCAGGAAGGCCTCGTGCTGCAGAAGAGTACGAAGAGCCGCATCGTCTACGTCAAGCCGGGAGCGACGTTCACGCAGTACAACCGCGTGGCGATCCTGGAACCGCTGGTCGAGTTCGAAAAGGACTGGCAGAAGGACTACAACAACAGTCGCATGGGACTCGAGGGGCGGGTGTCCGACAAGGACATCGATCGCATGAAGACGGGGCTCGCCGCCGAGTTCAAGAAGGTCTTCACGAAAGAACTGCAGGATAAGGGTGGCTACCAGGTCGTCGATACGGCCGCCTCCGACGTGCTCGTCCTGCGACCAGCGCTGTTGAACGTCGAGGTCAACGCCCCGGACATGATGACGGCGGGCGTCAATGCCACGGTCGTGCGCTCGGCCGGGCAGATGACGCTTTTCCTCGAGCTCTGGGACTCGTCGACCAACACGCTGCTGGCGCGAATCATGGATGCCGCCGCCGACAGCGACTCGTTCGCGAAGCAGGCGAATCGCGTGACGAACGTGCAGGCCGCCGATCGGATTCTCGGCGACTGGGCCCATGAACTGCGCGTGCGTCTCGACGAGATCAAGGGCAAGGCGTCGAAGTAAGCAAGGCGTCCATGAACAACAAACGTCCGGAGCACGCATCCAAGCCGACACTGAAAGAACGCGCCATCGAGGAGTTGCACACCTTCAAGTTGGTCGCGGGCTACCTGTTCGTCTGCCTTGCCGTGCTGATGTTCTACGAGTCGACGCTACCCGGTGGCGCGGATGCCGGCGTGTTCAGCCTCGGGGCCGCCGCCATCAAGGCGGCGATACTCGCCAAGTTCCTGCTGCTCGGGCAGGCGCTGGGAGTGGGTGAAAAGGCGCGTGTCGCGCAATGGGGTCCCGCCGTTTTCGCCAAGAGCGTGCAGTTGTGGCTGCTGGTGATCGCGCTGTCGGTGATGGAAGAACTGCTCGTCGGCAGGTATCACGGCATACCGTTAGTCGCGACGCTGGCAGATTACGAAAGCCGCTCAATCACGCACATGCTGGCCAAAAGCCTGGTCGTGCTGCTGATCCTGTTGCCGTTGATCGCAACGAGGGAATTCAGCCGCACGCTCGGCCCCGGGGTGCTGCGCGGGATACTGGCCGGAAAATCAAAGGACTGATTACGGGCGAAGCAGGCATCGTCGGACCGCCAATGCAACTGAGTGTCCCGCATTGCGGAACCGGCTTTCAGGCGGACTCAGCCTCAAGCAATCTTAACTGATAGTTATATATATCAAGTGCTTATACGAGCTATTTCATGTGAAATAGACTTTGGTGCTGCCGATTTCGGCGCGTGGAACGTGGAGGCTAGGGTCGGAATCGAACCGGCGTACACGGCTTTGCAGGCCGCTGCATGACCACTCTGCCACCTAGCCGCGATGGCCCACTACGTGCCCGCAGAAACACATAACCCCGGGTGGGCCCGGGGTCGTGCTAGAAACTGGAGCGGGTAACGAGGCTCGAACTCGTGACCTCGACCTTGGCAAGGTCGCGCTCTACCAACTGAGCTACACCCGCTTGGGCACACGAAAGCTGCACTTTCGTCAGCCGTTAATTCTCGCTGCAGGGCCGCAACCTGTCAAGCGACGGTCGATTTCCGCAGCTCCGGCCAGGCAATCTGCAGGTACGTGACCATCGACCAGAGTGTCAGGATCGCGGCAATGACCAGCAGGACGATGCCGATTTCGTAGATCGGGAGCCCGAACAGGTCGCTGCGGTAGACCATCAGGCTGAGGCCGACCATCTGCAGGATGGTCTTCCACTTGCCGAGCGACGACACCTTCACCTTGGCCCGCGCGCCGAGGTGGGCCATCCATTCCCGCAGCGCCGAGACCGTGATCTCGCGGCCCACGATGACCATGGCGCTGACGACAATCACTGCACGCGTGTCGTGCGCCACGAGCAGGATCAGTGCGATGGCGACCATCAGCTTGTCCGCCACGGGATCGAGGAACTCGCCGAGCGGCGTGGTGACACCGAGCTTGCGTGCGAGGTAACCGTCGATCCAGTCGGTGACCGCCGCGAGGATGAACACGAGCGCCGCCAGCGGATCGCCCACGGGGCCGCCCCAGTAGAAAAGCACTACGAAAAGCGGCACCGCGATGATGCGACCGAGCGTCAGCGTGTTCGGGAGAGACTGCAGGTTCAAGTCGGCGACTCGGTCAGGCCCCAGGATTCATTCGTTCGTAAATTTCTGCGGCCAACTGCCGGCTGATGCCGTGCACCCTGGCCAGGTCTTCGACCGACGCCTGCCGGATACCCTGCAGCCCGCCAAAAGCCTTCAGCAATTCCCGGCGGCGCTTGGGCCCCAGGCCGGGAATTTCCTCGAGCCACGACTCGCGCCGGCTGCGATCGCGCGCTTGCCGGTGCCCGGTGATCGCAAAGCGATGCGCTTCGTCGCGCACGCGCTGGATCAGGCGCAGGGCCGGCGACTCGTCGGCGAGTATAAGCGCGGCTTCCTGCCCGGGAAAGAAAAGGCGTTCCTGCCCCACCCTGCGGTCCGACCCCTTCGCGACGCTCACGACCGCGAGGTCGGTCACGCCCACCCGCGTGAGTGCTGCCATGGCTGCGTGCAGCTGGCCCAGTCCACCGTCGATCAGCAGCAGGTCCGGCATCGGCGCCTCGCCACGCATCACCCGGGCGAAGCGGCGTTCGACGGCCTGCTCGATACCCGCGTAATCGTCGCCAGGCGCGATGTCGCGCAGATTGAAGCGCCGGTAATCACTTTTCAGTGGTCCTTCAGGCCCGAGCACCACGCACGAAGCGACGGCGGACTCACCCATCGAATGACTGACGTCGAAGCATTCGATGCGCTGCGGCGTCTTGCCAAGGCTCAGCTCACGCCCGACCGCATCGAGCTGGTCGGCGACCGTGGCGCGGCTCGAGGCACGCATTTTCAGGCCGAGCGCCGCGTTGTTGCGCGCCATCTCGATCCAGCGCGCACGGGTGCCACGGACGTTGGTGCGAATCTCCACCGTGTGCCCCGCCTTCTGGGCGAGCGCCTGCGCGAGCGCTGCGGCGCCCTCCACCGGCCGCGACAGCACGATCTCGGACGGCGCCTCGCGCGCGAGGTAGTACTGCGCGAGAAAGCCTGCGAGCATTTCGCCTTCGTCGCCAAGGCCGCCCTTGGGGAAATAGTTGGAGCTGCCGAGGTTGCGCCCACCCCGCACGAAGACGACGGCTACGCAGAACTCGCCATCCTCGTGCGCAATGCCGACGGCATCGATGTCGTGCCCCGACATCCGCGTCATCACTTGCGTCGCCTGGATCTGCTTCAGCATCTGGATCTGGTCGCGCAGACGCGCCGCCTGCTCATACGCAAGCTTCGAAGCGGCCTCCTCCATGCGGCGGCCGAGGTCTGCGATGACCTCGACGTTGCGGCCGTCGAGCACCTTGACTGCGTCGGCCACGTCCAGAGCGTATTGCTCCGGCGAGATCAGGCCAACGCACGGCCCGGTGCAGCGATCTATCTGGA
>JAPLSF010000296.1 GCA_026398785.1 Pseudomonadota bacterium
CTCGCGATCTCGCGCTCGGACACCGGGGCGTAGTGATCGAACACATGGAACAGCAGGCCGAGTCCGGATGTCATCGTGCGGAACTCGGTCTGGAAGCCGATCAGGCCACGCGCCGGGATGATGTAGTCGAGACGCACGCGGCCCTTGCCGTCCGGGTGCATCGCCTGCAGCAGGCCGCCGCGGCTGCCGAGCGCCGTCATCACGGCGCCCTGGCTCGAGTCCTCGATGTCGACGGCCAGCACTTCGTACGGCTCGTTCTTGACGCCGTCGATCACCTTGATCACGACGCGCGGACGCGAGACCGCGATCTCGTAGCCTTCGCGGCGCATGTTCTCGAGCAGCACGCCCAGGTGCAGTTCGCCACGGCCGTAAACCTGGAACTTGTCCGGGTCGTCTGTTTCCTCGACGCGCAGCGCGACGTTGGTCAACGCCTCGTGAAACAGCCGTTCGCGGATCTGGCGACTGGTGAGGTACTTGCCTTCGCGGCCGGCGAACGGCGAGGTGTTGACCTCGAACGTCATGCCGATGGTCGGCTCGTCCACTACCAGCGGCGGCAGCGCCTCGGGCGTCAACGGGTCGCACAGCGTGTCCGACACGGCCGGAATCTCGATGCCGGCGAACGCAACGATGTCTCCCGCACTGGCGGAATCGACTTCCATGCGGTTCAGGCCGTGGAATCCGAGCACCTGCGAGATCTTCTCGGTGCGCGCGTGACCTGTGCGATCGACCACCGTGACCGTCTGGCCGCGCTTGATCACGCCGCGCTTGATGCGGCCGATGCCGATCGCGCCGATGTAGCTCGAGTAATCGAGCTGCGACACCTGCAGCTGCAGCGGGCCGTTGGGATCGACGTCCGGCGGCGAGCAGTGCTTGATGATCGTCTCGAACAGCACCTTCATGTCGCCGCCGCGGTGGGCGGGATCGTAGGTCGCGAAACCCTGGATGGCCGACGCGTAGACGACCGGGAAGTCGAGCTGCGCTTCGGTGGCGCCGAGGCGATCGAACAGGTCGAACGTCTGGTCCAGCACCCAGTTGGGGCGCGCCTCGTGACGGTCGATCTTGTTGATGACCACGATCGGGCGCAGGCCGTGCGCGAACGCCTTCTGCGTGACGAACCGCGTCTGCGGCATCGGGCCGTCGACGGCGTCGACCAGCAGCAGCACGGAGTCGACCATCGACAGCACGCGCTCCACTTCGCCGCCGAAATCGGCGTGCCCCGGGGTGTCGACGATGTTGATCCGGTACTCGTTCCACTTGATGGCCGTGTTCTTGGCCAGGATGGTGATGCCGCGCTCTTTTTCGAGCACGTTCGAGTCCATGACGCGTTCGGGGACGACCGTCCGGGCGTCGAACGTGCCGGATTGCTTCAGGAGCTGGTCGACCAGCGTGGTCTTGCCGTGGTCGACATGCGCGATGATCGCGATGTTGCGAAGGTACTGCGTGGGGTTCGAGGACACTTGGTGCGCCAGGGGCCCGGAGGGGCCCGAAAAAGGGCGCGAAGTATAGCGGATTCAATCCCGGCTTGCTGCACTGCAGGAAACGCCGTTTTTGCTCTCCCGCATTTGCGAGAGGGTTGGGGTCAGGGCCCGCCGTGGCCGGCTCTGGTGGTCTTTCCGCGCTACGTGTCGGACACCGCAGCTCGAACGCAGGCGCGAGGCGGCACCGTGTCTTCCGACCAGCCGTTGGCACCATCGCATCGCGCCCGTTCGCGCAAGGCTCGCCGTGAATCGTGCGGTTCCACCGCGCGATTCACGATGCGCGGGAGACTCGTAGCGCGGAAAGACCACCAGAGCAGGCCGCGGCGGGCCCTCACCCGCGCATTGCGCGACGCCTCCCACCAAGGTGGGAGAGATGGGGCACGGCGTTACTTCGGTTCCTGCGCCGGAATCGACTGCACCGCCTGGCCGGTCGAGTCCTTGGGCGGGTTTGCCTTCTGTGCAGACGGCGGGTCGCCGATCACCACGGGAATTGCGAAAGCGCGCGTCTCCGTCTGCACTTTCGTCGACACCTTGGCGACCACGCCGATGTAGTACAGGCCCGGGTTGTCGCCCGTGACGAGCATCTTGTTCGAGTACAGCTGCCCGGGTTCGACCGGCGAAAACGTTGCCGTCTTCTCGCCAACGATCGTGAGACCGGGCGCTGCGGTGATCTCCGTCTCGAGCTTGTCGGCCGGCAGCCGTGTAGTGAAAGTCATTTCGACCTCGAACGGCTGGCCCAATGCGGGCTTCGCCAGCACGTCGTACTTCATGTCGACCGGCGCCGTGGTCTTGCCGTCCGCGACCGCCGAAGCGAGGCGCTCGTGCTTTTCGTCCGCGTTGGCGGGTGGGGTAGCCGGAACGGTCTTGTTCGCCTTGGCCATCTCGGTCCTGGCGACAACCGCCGCGTCGTCATTGCTGCCGCCGCAAGCCGTCACGAATACAGCGGCCAGCAGAGCGGCAGCGGCGGTGAGGGTCACACGTCGGAAACCGGTGGTCCGGACATCGTCATTCAACGTCATGCGCATGCCAACCTCTGGATTCCCTGGGGCTGCGTCAGCCCGTAACCGATACATTGAAACATGTGTCGCCACGTCGTTCCGCTGCCGAGTATGACGGATCGATGTGGCTCCACTCGTAGACCTCGATCACGTATTCGCCCGCCTCGAGCGTCCGCGTGAGCGTCTCGTCACCGTTCGTCGTGGTTTCCGCGATGTCGAGGAAGCCGTTGTTGTACAGCACGATATCCGGATCGGAGTCTGGGGCAAACGGGGCTGTCGACCCGGTCGACGTGTACTGCGCCCGGACCGTGACCGAACGGGCTGCCGCAATCGAGAACCGCAGGAACAGCCGGTTGCCAATCTTGTTGTTTGACCCTGCTGCGGTCGTGCCGCAAGCAAACTGCGCCCCGCCGTTCAGCGTGAGCGGCGTGTAGATCGGCAGCGCCTGCGGCACGCCCGGGTCGGCATCTGCCGGAATTGCACCGTTGTTGTCCTCGCCGGTCGCAAAAGCGTCATTCACGACTATATCTTGCGCGGCAACCAGGCTATCGATGCCAGTGACCGGCGCACCCGTTCGTTCCTTCAGAGCGGAGACGAACGGGTAGACGCTGGTCAGGGCCGGTCCGTCCCGGAGCGGACCCGTGAGCGCCTCGTACAGCGGCCTATAGCCGAGTGCTACGGTATCCCGGTCGTCAGCCGCCGCCGCGTCGTACAGGTCCCAGGTGACCGATTGAATCGAGGCCTCGTTGTACCAGCCGGCCGGGGACGCGGCATTGCTCTCCATGCTGAAGGCAAAGCGCCGGCCCTGCTGCAGACCCAGCGAGTCGCTGTAGAACGGGTCGTTCAGCACCATCGCCGAGAACGCGTTGGCAAAGCCTTCGCTGAAGGCAAGCCGCAGGTCGAGCCGTTCATCAGGCGAATGCGGGCCGCCCGGCGTCTCGGTGCGGCTGATCGTGTCCTCGAGAAAATGCTGGAACTCGTGTGCGAGCACGTGCTGGTCGTATTCGTCCGTGTCGACGTTTTCGTCGCCGAGGACATAGATGCCCGCCGCGGGTCCGCCGGTCGATGCGGTGGTATACAGCGTGGATACGATCTGGCCCAGCGTCACGTCGCCCGAAGACGAATTGTTCTGCGGGCTCCAGAAAACATCGAGCCCCGGCAGATCGAGCGTCGAACTGCCGTTGTCGACGACGAAAATCGCCGCCGCCAGCAGCGTATCCAGGATGGCAAACGGGGCCGCGGCGCGGTTGCCGGTGTAGCTCGTGCCGCCCCAGCCCGAACCCGCGAGCAGGTTCTTCGTCTGATTCGTCGTCCCGGAGTTGAAGGCCGCGCTGTCGAGCACATACAGCGCGTTGCCCTTGGTGTTGTTGAGCACGCGAATGCTGCGCGCCGGAGTCGAGGTTCTGCGTGACAGCGCCTGCACGCGTACGAACACGCTGGTGTTCGCGGGCGCAGTGAGCACGAAGTTGCCATTGCTGTCGGTCGTGGTCGCCGCAAGCGTGCCGCCGCCCGACAGGATCAGTTCGACGACTGCGTCGCGTATCGGTTGTGCCGTGGTGTTGGCATAGCTCAACCCGAGGTTCGCGTTGCTAGAGAATGGCACGCGCTCGAACGTGGCCTTGCCGCTGATCGTGACGCTGCTGGGGCCGCCACCACCCCCGCCCCCTCCTCCTCCTCCGCCTCCGCCGCACGCGACGAGCAAGGTCGACGCGAGCGCGAGCGCGGCGATGCGCCGGATCGTTCGCAGCGCCTGGGGCCTGGAAACTTTGGCAAATCCATCTGCGCGTAGGGTCACGAAGGCACCGGGCAGGTCTGTGTCGACGGGGTCCGCAGAATATCACGTGGCCCCACGGCCGGCCCGGCGCACGCGGGCTGGCGTGGTTGCAGCGAAGCTAGTTACGCGTCAGCCCCGGCTCTTTCTGCAGGCGGTGTTCCCACTCCAGCTGGCTGCGGACGATCGTCTCGAGGTCGTCGAACCGCGGGGTCCACCCCAGCACCTCACGGATGCGTTCGGCACGCGCAACCAGGGACGGCGGATCACCGGCTCGGCGCGGGCTCTCGACGACGGGCAGCGAGCGGCCGCCGTTGATGCGCTCCACCATCTTCACGACTTCGCGCACGCTGTAGCCATGGCCGTACCCGCAGTTGAGCGTGGTCGACGCGCCGCCCCTGCCCAGGTAATCGAGTGCGCTCAGGTGCGCCGAGGCGAGGTCCTCGACGTGGATGTAGTCGCGCACCCCGGTACCGTCGGGCGTCGGATAGTCGGTGCCGAAGATCGCCAACGAGGGTCGTACGCCGGCGGCCACCTGGGACGCCACCTTGACGAGCAGCGTCGCCGTCGGCGCGCTGTGACCGATGCGCCCGCCCGGGTCGCTGCCCGCAACGTTGAAATAGCGCAGCACCACGTAACGCAGTTTCGAGGAGGCCGCGGCAAGGTCGCGCAGCATCCACTCGCTCATGAGCTTCGACGTGCCGTAGGGGTTGATCGGCACGGTCGGTGAGTCTTCGCGCGCGAGACCCTCGGCGGGAACTCCGTAGACCGCAGCCGTCGACGAGAACACGAAGCGGCGCACGCCCGCGGTGGCGCATTGTTCGAGCAGGTTGCGCGTCGCACAGGTGTTGTTGCGGTAGTACTTGAGCGGGTCGGACACCGACTCCGGCACGATCGTGTTTGCTGCGAAGTGCAGCACCGTGTCGATGGCATGGTCCTGCAGGACTCGCGCCACGAGATCGCGGTCGCCCGTGTCGCCGACGACCAGCGGCGCGCCGAGCACGGCGCTGCGGTAACCCGTCGAGAGGTTGTCGAGGACCACGACGCGCTCGCCGCGCTCGACGAGCTGGCGCACCGTGTGACTGCCGATGTAGCCGGCGCCGCCGGTGACGAGAATGGAGCTTCTGGACATCAGGGAATCCTACCTCGCCCACGTCGGTGGGACGTGACGTCGAGCACGGTTGCACGCATTGGCGCCCAAGCGGTTGATCCGG
>JAPLSF010000167.1 GCA_026398785.1 Pseudomonadota bacterium
CACTTCGCCGCGCCACAGCGGCACGTATAGAGCGCCAACTCTTCGGCGTCGTCGGTGCTTTCCCAGGTGAGCTGGTAGTCGTAACCGAGTTCTTCGCCCGGCTGGATCGTGCGGATCGCTTCGATGAAGACCCGGCGGCCTTCGATGATCGTCTCGCAGTTCGCGTCGCACTTGTGGTTGATGAAGCGCGCAGCATTGCCGCCGATGCCGGCGTCGATGCAGAGATCGTCGTCGACCACGAACAGGAAGGTATGGCCGTCGTCATCCGCCTTCATCTCGTAGCGCGAGTCAGCTTCCTCGTGCGAGATGCGGTCGCCCACGTACTCGATGATGCGCGTGCCGCTGCGGATACGGCGGGCTGCATACACGCCGCGGCCGTGGATCTTCGAGCGCTTCACGACGTGAAGCGGATTGCTCTCAGTGACAGGCAATTTCGCCGTTTTCTGCGCATGGCGCATGTGCGCGTGATGTGCGGGGGCGGTCTTCGACAACCTGGTCACGGGCTGCTTCGAGGGAGTCTTCTTCATACGGCGATGGGTGCCTTGATCGCGGGGTGTGCCTGGTATCCGGCGAACTCGAAGTCCTCGAATCGGTAGTCGAAGATCGAATCCGGCCGGCGCTTGATGACGAGTTGCGGCAGCGGCAGCAGCTCGCGCGAGAGCTGCAACCGCGCCTGGTCAAAATGATTGTCATAGAGGTGCGTGTCGCCGCCCGTCCAGACGAAGTCGCCGACACCCAGGTCGCACTGCTGCGCAACCATGTGCGTGAGCAGCGCGTAGGAGGCAATGTTGAACGGCACGCCGAGGAACACGTCGGCGCTGCGCTGGTACAGCTGGCACGACAGCTTGCCGCCCGCCACGTAGAACTGGAACAGCGCGTGGCATGGCGTGAGCGCCATGCGCTCGAGTTCGCCCACGTTCCAGGCGTTGACGATGATGCGGCGCGAATTCGGGTCGCGCTTGATCAAGCCGATCGCGCGTGCGATCTGGTCGATTTCGCGACCGTCTGCGGCCTTCCATTTGCGCCACTGGGCGCCGTAGACGGGACCCAGCTCGCCCTTCTCGTCCGCCCACTCGTCCCAGATGCTGACGCCGTGCTCGCGCAGGTAGCGGACGTTGGTGTCGCCGCTCAGGAACCAGAGCAGTTCGTGCACGACCGACTTCAGGTGCAGCTTCTTCGTCGTCGTCAACGGGAAGCCTTCGTTCAGGTCGAACCGCATCTGCCAGCCGAACACCGAACGCGTGCCCGTGCCGGTGCGGTCGCCCTTCTCCGCGCCGTGATCGAGGATGTGCCGCAGCAGTGCGTGGTATTGCCGCATCGGCGTCAGATCGCGCGGTAATTGCCTGACAGCTGGCGCTGCTTGTACGCGAAGGCCAGCATCGCGAGGCCGATCAGGATCATCGGCAACGACAGGACCTGCCCCATCGTCACCCAGTCGAACAGCAGGTAGCCACGGTTGGCGTCGGGCACGCGCACGAACTCGATCATGAAACGGAACACGCCGTAACAGACCAGGAACAGCCCCGAGGGTGCCCAGCGGAACCGGGGCCTGGACGTGAACCACCACAGGATCACGAACAGCGCGAGGCCTTCGAGCGCAGCCTCGTACAGCTGCGAAGCGTGCACAGGCACGCCGTCGACGATCACGGCCCAGGGCACGTCCGTCGGCTTGCCCCAGAGTTCGCCGTTGATGAAATTGCCGATGCGGCCTGCGCCAAAACCGATGGCCGGCAGCGGCGCGGCGAAATCGAATACGTCGACCAGCTGTTTCTTGCGACTGCGCGCGAAGAGCGCCAGCCCGACGAGGGTTCCGATCAGGCCGCCGTGGAACGACATCCCGCCTTCCCAGATGCGGAACACGCTGAGCGGCTCGCTCAGGATCCGCTCGGTGCCGTAGAACAGCATCCAGCCCAGGCGTCCGCCGAGGATGATGCCGACGGCCGAGAAGAAGATCAGGTCGTCGACTTCGACCGGCTTCCAGGTGGACTCGGGCCGGCTCGCACGGCGACGGGCGAGCCACCAGGCCGACAGGAAGCCCACCAGGTACATGAGTCCATACCAGCGGACGTGCAGCGGTCCTAAGGACAGCGCGATGGGATCGGGGTGCGGATAGACGAACATCGCGGCGTATCTTACCTGCGGGGCTGCTCAACCGCCCGTCCGTCTCAGTCCTGCACGACGCGGCAGAACAGCGACTTCAGGTAACGCGTCTCGGCGATCGCCGGATGAATCGGGTGATCGGGCGCATGCCCGCCCACTTCCACGACCTGTGCGAAACGGTCGACATGTCGCGCCGCCTGCTGGATCGTGACCATGAGGTCGTCGAGTCCGAGGTGGTGCGAACACGAGCACGAGACCAGGAAGCCGTCGCGGCCCAGCACCTGCATCGCCTGCTGGTTGAGCTTGCGGTAGGCCGCCTGCCCTTTCGGGATGTCCTTGCGCCGCTTGATGAACGCCGGCGGGTCGATGATGACTACGTCGAACTTCTCACCCGCCGCGCGCAGCGCCGTCAGGGCGTCGAATGCATCGGCGCGGTCGGTGCGGACGTTGTGCAGGCCGTTGGCGGCGGCGGAACGCTGCAGCAGTTCGAGCGCTGGCGCCGACGAGTCCACGCTCAGCACTGCGCTGGCGCCCGCGGCGGCCGCGGCAAGACCCCACGCACCGACGTAGCTGAAAACGTCGAGAACGCGCGCGCCCTTGACGTATTTCAGCAGCGAGCGCCGGTTGTACGCCTGGTCGTAGAACCAGCCGGTCTTCTGGCCGTGGCCCATCGGCACGAAGAAGCGGACGCCGTTTTCCTCGACAACCGTTTCTTCGATGTCGGGCCCGATCGCCGTCTCGACGTAGCTCGGCAGGCCTTCGAGTTCGCGGGCGCCCGAGTCGTTCTTCCAGATCAGCGCCTTCGGTCCGAGCACCTTGACGACCGCTTCGACGATCGCGGGCTTCATCGCCTCCATGCCCGCCGTGCCGATCTGGCCGACGACGATGTCGCCGAAGCGATCGAGCACCAGCCCCGGCAGCCCGTCAGATTCGCCGTAGACGAGGCGGTAAAAAGGCTGCGCATACAGCTTATCGCGCAGCGCCAGCGCCACCTGCAGCCGGTGCACGATCAGCGACTTGCCGGGGGCGAATCCCGGATCGCGACCGAGGATGCGCGCGCAGATCAGTGCGTGCGGATTGACGTAGGCGTAGCCCAGGAAGCGGTCGTTGCTCGCCACGACGCGACAATGCGCTCCGGTGGCGAACGCCGTGAGAGGCGTGCGTACCGTGTCGACCTCGTTGCTGAAAATCCAGAGGTGTCCGCCCGCAATGCGGCGCTCCTCGCGCGGCTTGAGCCGCAGTTCGGGGAGGTCGTCAGACGAAGTCGACAGTGCCGGGGGCGGCGTTGACATGCGCGTTTCCGCCGGCGAGCGGCAGCCTTCCGTTATAGTTCGCGCATTCTAGTCGATCGAACCCCGTCAGGTTCTGCCATGACCTCGCCCAGCCCGTCCGGCAACCAGAATGCTTTGGCCGTCGAGACCAGTCCTTACCTGCGCCAGCACGCCTCGAACCCCGTCGACTGGCATCCCTGGGGTCCGGAGGCACTCGAACTCGCGCGCAAGCTGGACAAGCCGATCCTGCTGTCGATCGGCTATTCGGCCTGCCACTGGTGCCACGTGATGGCCCACGAATCGTTCGAAGATCCGGCGACCGCCGCGCTCATGAACGAGCTGTTCGTGAACATCAAGGTGGACCGCGAGGAACGCCCCGACATCGACCGCATCTACCAGACCGCGCACCAGGTGATG
This sequence comes from Pseudomonadota bacterium, assembly GCA_026398785.1. Classification (GTDB taxonomy): domain Bacteria; phylum Pseudomonadota; class Gammaproteobacteria; order Steroidobacterales; family Steroidobacteraceae; genus RPQJ01. The sequence continues at coordinate 3,789 of JAPLSF010000167.1, forward strand.
AACCAGGCGGGCGGCGGCTGGCCGCTCACGATGTTCCTGGCGCCCGATTCGCACCGGCCGTTTTTTTCGGGCACGTATTTCCCGCCCGAGCAGCGTTACGGCATGCCGGGCTTCCGTGCCGTCCTCGAGAAAGTGGCCGATTTCTACCAGACGCGCCGCGGCGACCTCAAGGACTACGGCGAGAAGCTGGTCGACGCGCTCGGGCAGCTGCAGCCACCCAAGGATTCGTCGGGTCAAGGGTTGTCGAGCGAACCGTTGCTGACAGCCCGTGCGACGCTGCAGCGCGAATTCGACGGCAGCTTCGGCGGCTTCGGCGAAGCCCCGAAATTTCCGCACCCGGCCAACCTCGAACTCCTGCTGCGCATCTGGCGCGCCTCGGCCGCGACCGAAGAGCCCGACCTGCAGGCGCTCTACATGGCGACGCTCACGCTGACGCGCATGGCCGAAGGCGGGCTGTACGACCAGCTCGGCGGCGGCTTCTGCCGCTACTCCGTCGATCCGTACTGGATGATTCCGCACTTCGAGAAAATGCTGTACGACAACGCACAGCTGCTCGGCGTGTACGCGCATGCTGCCGTCGCTACCGGCGAGCCACTGTTCCGCCGCATCACCGCAGAAACGGCCGACTGGCTGCTGCGCGATTTGCGCTCGCCCGAGGGTGGTTTCTATTCGACGCTGGATGCGGATTCCGAAGGCCACGAGGGCAAGTTCTACGTCTGGACACCAGACGAGGTGCGGGGCCTGCTCGATGTCGAGCAGTATGAGCCTTTCGCCCAGCGCTTCGGCCTCGACCGCGACGCGAATTTCGAAGGCCAGTGGCACCTGCACACGTTCAAGTCGATCACCGATATCGCGACCGGTCTGACGCTCGACGAGGCCACCGTCGAAACCCGCATCGACGAAGCGCGTGCGCGACTGCTCGAGGTGCGCAATGCGCGCGTCTGGCCGGGTCGCGACGAGAAAATCCTGACGTCATGGAACGGCATGACGATCGGCGGACTGGCGCGCGCCAGCCGTGCGCTCGAACGCGACGACCTGGCAGGCGCCGCAGCGCAGGTCATGCATTTCCTGCGGGCACGCTGCTGGAAGGATGGCCGACTGCTGGCTGTGCACACGGATGGCGAGTCCCGCTTCCCCGCCTACCTCGACGACTACGCGATGCTGGCGTGGGGCCTGCTGGAACTGCTGGAAGCACGCTGGGATGCCGACGCCCTCGCCTGGGCCGTCGAACTCGTCGACGTGATGCTCGAGCATTTCACCGATCACGACGCCGGTGGATTCTTCTTCACAGCCGACGACCACGAGTCGCTGATCCTGCGACCAAAGACCTTCTCGGACGATGCCACGCCCGCCGGCAATGGCGTGGCCGCGCGTGTCCTGATCCGGCTCGGTTTCCTGCTCGGTGAAACGCGTTATATCGACGCTGCGGAGGCCACGCTGCGGTCGGCGCATGCGACGATCGAGCGGTATCCACACGGGCACGGGACGCTGCTGATGGCGCTCGAGGAATTCACGTCGCCGCCGTGGATACTGGTACTGCGCGGTGAGAGTGACGAACTCGACGTGTGGCGCAGCGAAGTCGACAAACTCTACGACCCGCGCCGCTGCATCGTCGCCGTGCCGGCCGACGCCAAGAAACTGCCGGTTGCACTGGCCAGCAAGAAGGCACTGGGCGGTGCGGTGGCCTATGTGTGCCGCGGCATGACGTGTTCGCCGCCGGTGCCGACGCTGGCGCAGCTCGTGCGCGAATTGCGGGGTCAGTAGGCGGTCAGGCCGGGGGCGGGGGCCGCAAGGTCCGCTGGATGGGTTCAGGTCTTCCTCTGCGCTCCGTGTCGAACGCCGCAGCTCGAGCGCAGGTGCGAGGCGGCACCTAGGGTTCTGTTGCTTCGCTGGCGCCATCGCCGAGCACCCGTTCGAGCAAGGTTCGCCGTGAATCGTGCGGTTCCTGCGCACGATTCACGATGCGCGTGAGACCCCGGAGCGCAGAGGAAGACCTGAACCCATCCAGCGGGCCCTTGTAACTTCAGCGATCAATAGGCCGTCAGCGGCTGCCCGCTCCGCGGCGTCACGCTCGCGCCGCCGAGTCCCGCGAACGTGATCGGAACCGACTCGCTGCGCAGGCCGATGTTGTGCAGCACCACGAAATGCAGGTGCGGCCCGCTCGAAAACCCGGTGTTGCCCGAGTTGGCGATGTATTCACCGCGGGCGACGCGCTGGCCGGGCTTCACCCGCACGGTGTCGAGTTGCAGGTGCGCATAGATCGCGTACGTACCGTCGTCGTGCATGATCTGCACGAAGTTGGCCTCGTCCATGCTCTGCAGATTGAGACCGGTCCGGAAATGCCGCGCGGCCACGTTGATCACCACCCCTGCGCGCGCCGCGTAAATGGCCGTGCCTACGGGCATCGCGATATCGACGGCATTGCGGCTCGACGGGTCGACGTGAGTGACGGCATCGGGCGGTGCCTGTGTCACCTGGAACCGCTGCGCGAGCGCGAACGGCACGCGATAGGGCTGCGTCGGCCGGTGCTGTGCGCCGGGTTCGCCGACCACGTAGCCGTACTCGTAGCGAATCTCCGCGGGTACATCGGCCGCCCCAACGTCGAGCAGGACTTTTTCCGATCGCGGCGGCACCGTCCCGCGCCCCAGCTTCTGGCCAGCGGGCGTTTGCGCCTTGACTGCGAACTCCACGATGCACTGGCACTCATTGATCGCCACCAACGCGACACCCGCGTCGGTAGACCGCGGTTCCACGACCATCCTCAGCGCCGCCCCGCTGCCTCGCCCGAGCGCCACACTTTGTGACGCCTGGCCGGGCGGTGGCGGTCGGTCGGTGTAGACCCACTGGCCGCTCGAATCCTTGTAGCGGTAGGCCGCACCGGGTGACACGCCACAGACGAACACGACGCTGACGAACACCCAGGCGATCCGGAAGATCGGCCGGAATCCCGCGGGACTGTGACTGGGACGCATGGCAAAAGAGTATCGCAACAAGGGCCGGCAGCCAGCCGCACTACTGCTGAAAGGTGGCAGAAATCACGCTATCAGGGCGTGCGCTCGAGCCGTGCGCGGATCGCGAGCAGCAGGTCGCCGTCGGCTTCCGGTTCGAACCGCGGCGCGGCGCTCCAGTCGTAGCCCCACGGGTTGGCCTTGATCAGGTCGGCGGGCTCGTCTTCGTAGCGTGGAATCACGTGCGCATGCAATGCCGGTTCGACGTTGCCGAAAATTGCGTAGTTGATGCGCACCGCGTCCGTGATGTCCTGCACGGCCTGCCCGATCCGCGCCATGTCGGCGAGGAAAGCCTGCTGCAGGGCAGGCTCCAGCGCGTTCAGGTGCGGCACCACGGGGTCGGGCAGCAGCAGGCAATAGCCGGGCAGCACCTGCGGATCGCCGAGCACGGCCCAGCCGGAGCGCAAGCGCGCGACCATCGTGCGGTCCGTGCCTGCACGACAGGCTTCGACACGTCGGTGGATGGCGGTGTCGGTCAAAGGGACGTTCACTGGGTCGGCCATGGTCATCTCCTGAACATGAAATAGACGGCACCCAGCATGCAGCGGTTCATGGCCGGACCCCGCTCAGGCGAACGGTGCAGGCAATCTCACGCCTAGGGCCCGCAGTTGCGAGCGCGTTACGCCCGCGTCGGTGTGGTGGATCGCATGCCAGCCGCATTCGAGCGCAGCGGTGACGTTGGGCAGCAGGTCGTCCATGAAGACGGTCGCCGCCGGGTCGAGGTCGAACATCACCTCGGCCTTGCGGTAGATGTCCACGTGCGGCTTGATCGCTCCCACGCGGAACGACGCGCACGCGCCGTGCACCAGCGTATCCAGTCCGTACAGCGCATCGAGGTGCGCCCAGTGCATGTCGCCGATGTTGGACAGCAGGTACACGCGGTGGTCCGCCATCAGGCCCGACGCGAGCGCGAACATTTCGTCCCACCGCTCGAACATCGAGAGCCAATGGGTGCGCAGTTCGGCCGGATCCATCGGGCGCGAGGCCATGCCGGCAATGCGATCGAGCAGGATTTCGCCGGGAACGTCGCCGCGCTCGTGGCCTTCGAGGTCAATGGACCTGAGCCAGCTCTGCAGGTCCGACATGTCGACGCCGGACTTCATCAGGTAACCGACGAAGGGCTGGTAATGCAGCTTCACCAGCACGTTGCCGACGTCGAACACCACGTTGCGAATCATCGTCGGTCTACTCCTGCGGGTGCGCCATCACCGCAGGCTCGGTGACGACGCCCTTGTGCGGCGCGTGCGGATGCCAGCCCATGACCAGCATGACGGCGGCGAAACCCACGACATAGGCCAGCGCGACGTGCCAGCCGCCGCGCAGCCAGGCGCCCACCGAGCGCGCGTCGGGGAAAAGGTTCGTGATCGCAACACCCGCGGACGAGCCGAACCAGATCATCGAGCCACCGAAACCCACCGCGTAGGCCAGCACGCCCCAGTCGTAGCCGCCCTGCTCCAGCGCGAGCTTGGTGAGCGGGATGTTGTCGAACACTGCCGAGACGAAGCCGAGCCCGAACGCGGTGGGCCACGAGGCCACCGGCAGTCGCTCGACGGGCATCATCGATGCCGCGAGCACGAGGCTGAGCAGGAAGATCGAGCCCTTGAGTGTCGCGGGCAGCACGGACCAGTCGGGCCGGCGCCAGGCCGCCGTCGCGAGGATCGCGACCCAGACAGCTGCCCCCAGGAACGGGAAGCGGTCCGCGTACTCCGGGTACTGCACGTTGGTCAGGACGTTCACGGCGATGGCCGCGAGCAGGATCGTGGCCACGATACCGACGCGTCCCCAGTCCACGTTCTTGCGCTTGCTGCTGTGCCTCACGATCGGCGAATACGCGTGTTGTTGCAGCGCCGCCGGAATACCGCAGACGACGAGTGCAACGCCCGCCGCCACGTAGGCATGCAGCACGTCGAGCGGGCTGACCCCGTCGATCCACATCATGGTGGTCGTCGTGTCGCCCACCACACTGCCCGAGCCGCCCGCGTTGGACGCGGCCACGAGCGCGGCGATGTACCCGATGTGCACCTTGTGGCGGAACACGGTGGCCGCGACGGTGCCGCCGATCAGGGCGGCCGCGATGTTGTCGAGGAAGCTCGACAGCACGAACACCATCGCCAGCAGCAGGAACGCACCGCGCCAGTCGTCGGGCAGGTAGTCCGGCAACTTCGCCGGCACGTGGCTTTCCTCGAAGTGCCGCGAGAGCAGCGCGAACCCCATCAGCAGACCGAACAGGTTGGCGAGCACGACCCATTCGGCATCGAGGTGCCCGACCAGGCCCGCGAACCCCGCGCCTGCATCGAAGCCGGTGAATGCGGCCTTGTACAGCACGATCGCCGCGAGGCCGGTGATGGCCACTTGCAGCGT
>JAPLSF010000184.1 GCA_026398785.1 Pseudomonadota bacterium
GGACTGCGCGACGTCGTCCGCGAAGGACGCGCGCATACGGTCGCCGAATTCAGTCCCCAGCACGACCGCGTTGACCTCCTGGTTGTGCAGGAAGCTGCGCCAGTCGAAGTTGGTGGAGCCCACCGTGGACCAGACGCCGTCGATCACGGCAGTCTTCGCATGCATGAGCGCGTCGCGTCGCTCGAAGATGATCACCCCGTCTTCCAGCATTTGATCGTAGTACGACCGCCCGGCGTGAAACACGAGGGCCGAGTCCGTGCGGCCGGGCAAGACCAGCCGGACGTCGACACCACGCGCGGCTGCCGCTTTCAGCGCAGCCAGCAGTTGCGGGTCCGGGACGAAGTAGGCGTTGGTCAGCCAGACCTCGGTCTCGGCACTGCCGATCGCGGAGAGGAGCGTCACGTAGATCAGGCTGAATTCATCGTCGGGTGAGCTGCCGATCGCGCGCACGACCTCCTTGCCCTGCGCCTGCAGCGTTGGATAGAAGTTCCGCGGTGCCAGCGGCTCGCCATTCTGCGCGAGCCACGTGGCAAGAAAGAGCTTCTGGAACTCCGCCACCACCGGCCCTTCGATCTGCAGATCGGTATCGCGCCAGGGTTGCTCGCCATCCGGGCCTGCTGTCGATGCACGACGGGACGAGCCCCCGGAATACACGCTACTGATGTTGATGCCACCGAGGAACACGGTTCGGCCATCGACGATCAGGAGCTTGCGGTGGTCGCGCTGGTTCACCTCCCAGCCCGCTTTTGCCGTCGCCGGATTGACTGGATTGAACTGCAGCGTGCGGATGCCACTGTCGCGCAGGCGCTGGAAAAACTCCTCCGGCGTGCCGAGCGTGCCCACGCCGTCGTAGATCAGGTTCACCTGCACGCCCTGCAGCTGCTTTGCGATCAGTGCATCCGCGAACAGCCGTCCGACCTCGTCGTCCTCGAGGATGTACGTCTCCATGTTGATGTGGTCGCTCGCGGCTGCAATGGCCGTGAACATGGCGCGGTAAGTGTCTGGCCCGTCCTCGAGCAGACGCACGCGGTTGCCGCTGACGAGGGGCGTTCCTGTCACGGCTTGCTCGACCGCGAGGTGGCGATCGAAGATTCCTGTGTCGTCGGCGCCGCGTTCCAGTCTGGCGAGGATCTCGCGACTGCGCGACGCCGGGAGTGGCCCGCGTGCGCCTTCGACTCGCGTCGGGGTCGTCGCGGGCGCTGTGTTCGGCGCGACCTGGGGCAGTGAACTGCAGGCCGTGAGCGGCATCAGCAGCAAAGCGGTCGCGTGCAGCAGGCGTCGCATGCTGATGATCATCCACGGCAGCATCGTCAAGTTCGGTACGCTCCCGCACATACCGGCCAATCGCAAAGAGAAGGCCACGGTCGTTCAATCAGTGCGGTAGCGAACAGACCGTTGCGCCAGCAGGAGTAGCCTGCCGTACATCGACCACGAGTGCCGTTTCGGGAATTCTCCGTGCGACGGGTGGCGTCGAATGGAGATACCAGATGAATAAATCATTGCTTACCGGCCTCGTCGTTGGCGGCGTGGCGGTGACGGCAGCCGGTGCCTACGCCGGCTACCAGACGATGGACCAGGGAAGGTCTGCCAAGGTGCTCAACGTCGAGCCGATGTCCCGCACGGTCAAGACACCACGGCAAGTCTGTGCCAGTGAAGTTGTCACGCACCAGGCGGCTGTAAAGGATCCCAAACGCGTCACGGGCTCCATCATCGGCGCGGTGGCCGGTGGAGTGCTTGGCAACCAGATCGGTCACGGCGATGGCCAGACGGTGGCGACCGTGGCGGGCGCTGCAGCCGGTGGTTACGCCGGCAGCAAGGTCCAGAAACACATGCAGGAAGGCAATACGACCCAGACGGTCGAGCAGCGCTGCCGCACGGTCTACGACTCGGTGCAGAAGCCGGACGGTTACCAGGTGCGCTATCGCCTTGGGGACCACGAAGGCTCCGTGCAGATGGACCATGACCCGGGCAACAGCATCGCAGTCAGGAACGGCGAACTGGTCCTGGATGAAAACTCAGATCGAAGCTGAAGAGCCTGAACGCCACGTAACCTCATGAGGAGATAAAAATGTTGTGGACCATCGCAGTCGTCTTGGCCGTGCTGTGGTTGCTGGGGCTGGTCAGCTCCTACACCCTGGGCGGCTTCATCCACATCCTGCTGGTGCTGGCCATCATCGTCGTGCTGATCAACGTGATCCAGGGTCGACGAGTCTAGCTCCCGTCAGGGCAGTGCGCAGGCCGTGAAGGACGAGATCACCGTGCGGACGTGATACTGCTGAACTGCGGCGCAATGCACCCCCATCGCACGCAGCGGCCCGGGTTCGGCAACGAACCCGGGTCTTTTTTGTGGGGCACCGTACAGACCAATGCCGGTGGTCCGATCAGTCTCATCGCTCCAGACGACCGCAGACTTGATGCAGCAAGCTCCGATGACAACTCCCAAACGGGCCGCAGCGACTAATCGGTTGCTGGCAGGCTTGCCTGACCCCGACCGGCGCCGCCTCCTCAGCCGGTCCAGCTCCATCGAACTCGCGACGGCCGAAGTGCTGTACGAACCGGGCAAGCGCATACACGACGTGTACTTCCCGATCGGCGGCTCGGTCTCGCTGATCACGACCCTCCGCGGACACGATCGGCTGGAGGTGGGACTGGTGGGCGACGAAGGCATGCTGGGCACGTCCCTGGTGCTGGGCGTGACCATCGCGCCATCACTCGCGCTCGTGCAGGACTCAGGCACGGCCTGGCGGATCGACGCCGCCTCTTTTCGCGAGGAACTCGAACGCAGCGTCGCGCTGCGGGTCCGCCTGCAGCGCTACGTTCACGTCGTCATGTGCCAGTCGGCGCAGACGGTCGCCTGCACTCGGTTCCACGTCGTCGAGGCACGGCTGGCCCGCTGGCTGCTGATGACCCTGGACCGCGCGCACTCAGACCATTTCCATTCGACGCACGAGTTGCTCGCATCCATCCTCGGGGTGCGTCGCGCGGGAGTGACCCATGCAGCGGGTTCCCTGCAGCAGCAGAAGCTCATCCGCTACAGCCGTGGCGAAATCACGATACTGGACCGTCGCGGCCTCGAGAAATCCGCCTGTGCCTGTTACGTCGCCAACCAGGATACCTACGCGCGCGTCATGAATTGATGCGCGTCACCGGGCGCCACTTACGATTCGTTCATGCACGATGGCGCCCACGTACCATTGCGTACAATTGCCGGGCGCTGGTGTATCCTGAAATACTGGCGAACTGTGGATGGCCGCCATGACGGATGCAACAACTTCGCAGCTGAAACACCTTCCCGAACACAACCACCTGCTGGCTGCGCTCTCTCCCGAAGAGCGCGAGCGAGTGTTCCCGCACTTGCGCCTTGTCACGATGAAGCTCGGCAAGGTGCTGTACGAATCCGGCGATGCGCTGGAATACGTCTACTTCCCGACCGACTCGATCGTGTCCCTGCTGTACGTGCTGGAAAGCGGTGCGTCGGCAGAGATCTCGGTGGTCGGCTACGAGGGCCTCATCGGCATCGCGCTGTTCATGGGTGGCGGCACGACACCGAGTCGCGCGATCGTGCAGAGCGCCGGTCACGCCTACCGGCTGGGCGGCCAGCGATTGAAGGACGAATTTCATCGCAACGGCGGCCTGCAACTCCTGCTGCTGCGCTACACGCAGGCGCTGATCACGCAGATGGCACAGACCGCGGTGTGCAACCGCCACCATTCCGTCGACCAGCAACTGTGTCGCTGGCTCCTGCTGTCGCTGGATCGGCTGAAATCCAGCAAGCTCGTCATGACGCAGGAACTCATCGCCAACATGCTCGGCGTACGCCGCGAAGGCGTCACCGATGCCGCAGGTAAGCTGCAGAAGCTCGGCGCCATCAGCTACAGCCGCGGACAAATCACCGTGCTCGATCGGCCGCAACTCGAACAGCTCTGCTGTGAGTGTTACTCGGTCGTCAAGCGGGAAACAGATCGCATCGAAAGCATGACCTCGGACCGCGGTGCCTGACCGGGGCTGACTGCGGCCGGGCTTGCGATCACGGTCCGCTTGCTGCAGTTTGATGCAACTTGAGGAACGCACACCCGCGCACCGGAACCGATCGGTGCTGCATTGCCTCATGCAACCTGACGCTCGTTTTGGCAAGGTGGGCCGATGATCCATTCAGCACTGACTCGCGGACTCACGGGACTGGCTCTGACGGCAGCGCTGCTGGTGGCCACGCCAGCCAACGCCGTCAGCTCCTACAATGACCTCGTCGGGCTTTTTCGCGACTGGCAGGCGCTGGAGAATCCTGGCTTGCGCGACGGCGCGCCGGACTACACCCAGCCCGCTCTCGAACGCAGGGCCGCCGACCTGAAGAGCCTGCAGGCGCGACTCGCGGCGCTCGATACCACCACGTGGACCCGCGAACAACGCATCGATTACGAACTCGTGCGCGCCCAGATGCACGGCCTCGACTTCGACCTGCGGATGTTGCAGCCATGGACGCGGGACCCCGCGTTCTACCAGTCGGTCTGGACCGAACAGAGCGACACACCCGAACACGAAGGCCCGGCGCACCACCGCATCGTCGAGTTGTGGACCTACTCCTTTCCCCTCTCTCGCGCTGACGAGAAGAAGCTCGCACGCGAACTCCTCGTCGTGCCGCCGCTGCTGACGCAGGCCCGTGGCAACCTGACCGGCAACGCGCGCGACCTGTGGCTCACCGGCATCGGCACGATGCAGGGACAGGTCGAGAGCCTGGATGACCTTGCCGGCAAAACGAAGTCCGCGGGCGCCGAACTGCGACGATCGATCGCGGACGCGAGGAAAGCCACCGTCGAATTTGTCGCCTGGCTGCAGGCGCAAGCACCGTCGAAGACCGGCCCATCGGGTGTCGGCAAGGAAGCCTATAACTGGAACCTGCGACACGTGCACCTCGTCCCGATGACGTGGGACGACGAGGTGATGCTGCTGAAGCGCGAACTGGCTCGCGCGCACGCATCACTGCGGCTGGACGAGCAGCGCAATCGCGGGCTGCCGCGGCTCACGACGGCATCGAGCCCGGAAGAATGGGACCGGCGCGCCAATGCTGCCGTGACCAAGTACATCGAATTCCTGCGCTCGAAGGAGATCCTGACGGTCCATGACTACCTCGACCCGGCAATGCGCGAGCGCATCGGCCCGTATTCGCCACCCGAGACGCGCAACTTCTTCAGCATTGCGAGTCACTACGAGCCGATCACGCTGTTTGCCCACTTCCAGCACTGGTTCGATCATGCCTGGCTCAAGCACGCGCCGAACCCGAGCGTGATCCGTCGCGAAGCCTGGCTGAACAACGTCTGGGATACCCGCGCGGAAGGCACGGCGACGACGATGGAAGAAATCATCCTGCACGCTGGCTACTACGACGACAATCCGCGCGCGCGTGAAATCGTCTGGATCATGCTCGCGCAACGTTGCGCCCGCGGGCTCGCCTCGCTCTATGCGCAGGCCAACCTGTTCGACCTGCAGCAGGCCAAGGCCTTCCAGGTTGAATGGACGCCAAGGGGATGGATGCGTCCGGACCTGGACCTGCTCGGGTTCGAGCAACAGCTGTACCTGCGGCAACCGGGCTACGGCACGAGCTACGTGACGGGCAAGTACCTCGTGGACGAGCTGATCAAGGACCGCTCGCACCAGCTTGGCGACGCATTCACGCTGCGAGGCTTCTTCGATGAATACATTGCGGCGGGAATGATGCCGGTCTCGCTGATTCACTGGCAGTTGACCGGTGATGCAAGCCAGGTGCCCGCTCCGCCTGCCGCCCATTGATTCCCGACCCGGGCAGCTGCGTCAGAGGGTCTCGACGAACACGCGCATCGCGACGCCGCGGTCGCTCCACACCTTGGCCGCGTCCGCAAAAATCGACCGGGCCGTATCGAACGCCTCGGGCGACGCGGCCTGCAGTTCGCCGGCGTGGCGCAGCACGATCACGCAACCGCGTGCCCGTCGCGCACTTGCAAGGTCGATGAGGCAATCGAAGAACGCGTCCCAGTTCTGCCCGAACCAGCTCGGAAACCGCAGCACGTCGGCGCACCGCTCGAGCAGTTGCGTCTTGTCCACGCACCCCCTGAGTTCGACGACGTAGCACGGCCAGTCGAGCGACGAAGCGAGCAGTTCGACGCCGCGGACGGTGTCGTCGGTCAGGGCGACGTCTCGCACGAGCTCGGTCATGGGTGCGGCACCTCGATCCGGCGAAAGCTGCGGTAGTGATCGTCCGTGTAATAGAACTCGACCGGCGGATTGCCACCGCTCACCAGGCGGCGAGCGCCACGGTCGGACGATCCCGGCGTCCGCACCGTGTACTCACGATAGTAGCCGGGCGGCTGCGCGGGCAGTCGTCCCTCGCGGTTCTGGAATTGCGTGCCGTCACGGTCGTAGGGAAATGGTCCGCCGGCTGCGATGAGCCGCAATGTCTGCCGCGCCTCGGCAGGGAGTCCGGCGCTGTCGGGCTGCGAGGCAGCGGGGCCCCAGTCCGACGCCACCTGCGGCTCGGTGCTCGACCCGCGCGGGGTCTCGCGCGACAACCAGCCGCTGGCCGCCGCAACGGCGAGACCGACCAACAGGGCAATGCGAATCCAGCGCATGGTATGAACTTGCCGCTAGCTGCGTTTGGAACGCGCAGATTACCCTGCCATCCGCTGCGTCGAAAGCGCCGCCTGGCGGCCGCGCGCGGGCGCGCCTCACTCCCGCATCACTTGCGCATCAGGGTGCTCTTGCCGAACAGCGACCCGATGAGGTCTACCGCAACCTCGGCCGTGCGGTTGCGGATATCGAAAGCGGGATTCAGCTCGACGATGTCGAGCGAGGCAAGCCGGCCCGTGTCGGCGACCATTTCCATGCAGAGCTGCGCCTCGCGGTAGGTCGGGCCACCGGACACCGTGGTGCCAACGCCCGGCGCGATGCCGGGATCGAGAAAGTCCACGTCGAGACTCACGTGGACGTGGGTGTCGTCATCGACGCCCAGCAGCGCCTGCTCCAGCGTGTACCGCATCCCCATCTCGTCGATGTAGCGCATGTCGAAGACCTCGATGCCCACTTCGTGCACGAAGCGCTTCTCGCCGGCGTCGACGCTGCGGATGCCGATCTGCCGCAGCTGGGCAGGGTCGATCGCCGGCACCCGGCCGCCGATCGACACGAGTGCCGACGGACCGTGACCGCACAGGCAGGCGACCGGCATGCCGTGCACGTTGCCGCTCGGCGTGAGGATGTGGGTGTTGAAGTCGGCGTGCGCATCGAACCAGAGCACGCGCAGCTTGCGCCCGGTGTCGCGGCAGTGCTTCGCGACGGCGCTGATCGAACCGATCGCGAGGCTGTGATCGCCGCCGAGCAGCATCGGCAGTCGCCCCGCGGCAAGCTCTGCGAGCACGGCTGCGTGCACGAGTCGATTCCACTCGGTCACTTCACGCAGATGACGGTAGCCACCGTCCGGTGGTTGCCATGGATTCGGCGGGCCACTCAGGTTACCGCGGTCGATCACTGCGAGACCCTGCGCCTCGAGCACAGTCTGCAGTTGCGCAACGCGCAGCGCTTCCGGCCCCATCGAGGCGCCGCGCGCACTCGCTCCAACGTCGGTCGGCGCACCGATCAGCGCGACGGAAGCTGCAGTCATGGCCTCACCTCAAGCCGTCTTGCGCTTGCGGGGCCGTGCGATGCCGCGCTGACCGGCCAGCGTCCCGCCGAACAGGTCCTTCGGGTCGTCGAGCACCGGCACCAGGTCGAGATCGCGGCGGCCGAACCGCTGCTGCGAGATGAGGGCGTGCAGCAACCGCAACGCCGAGTAGTCCTCGAGCGCGAAGCCGACGGAGTCGAACAGCGTGATGTCACGCTCCGAGCGTCGCGCCACCGCTTCGCCGCGCAACACCTGCGCCAGTTCGATCACGGGATAGTCCGCGGGCATCTGCTGGATCTCACCCTCGATCCGCGATTGCGGCTCGAACTCGACCACGACGCGGATGTCCGGCAGCCGCAGGATGTCCGCATGCAACTCCGTCTTGCCCGGACAGTCGCCACCGACGCCGTTGATGTGCATGCCTGGTGCGATCATCGGCGGCGTCAGGATGACCGCGTTGCGCTTGTCCGCCGTGACGGTGGTGACGATGTCCGCGCCCTTGCAAGCCTCGGTCGCAGAATGCGTCCGCACGACTCGCAGGTCTGCCAGTTCCGGCATCGCGGCAAGGTTGCGCATGAGCTTGGCCGTGGCCCGCGGGTCCACGTCGTAGACCCGCAGGTCGCGGATGCCGCACAGGCGATGGAACGCGATGGCCTGGAACTCGCTCTGCGCGCCGTTGCCGATCAACGCCATCACGCGGCTGTCGGGACGTGCCAGCTTTTGCGCGGCCAGTGCCGACGTCGCGGCCGTCCGCAACGCGGTCGTCACCGTGAGCTCCGAGAGCAGCAACGGATACCCCGTGTCGACGCTGGCAAGTACGCCGAACGCAGTCACCGTCAACAGGCCTGCGGCGGTGTTCCTGGGATGACCGTTGACGTACTTGAAGGAGTACAGCTTGCCGTCGGTCGCAGGCATCAGTTCGATGACGCCGACCGGCGAATGGCTCGCGAGTCGCGGCGCCTT
>JAPLSF010000101.1 GCA_026398785.1 Pseudomonadota bacterium
GCAACCATCCGTTTGACGAGGTCGATCTGCTCGAGCGTCGTCTGGACTGCGTCGTTGCCCTTGAGCTCCGTCGGTACCCAGACCGACCAGAACTGCCCGCCCACGTGACCCGCGCGCAGGCGCGGAATGTCCGTCATCAAGGGAGCGCCGCCTTCGGGCACCGGAAGTTTCGTCGTATCCGACCGCAGATCGATCGACGCCAGCACACCTTTCGTTCGATCACGCAGTTCCCACGGCAGATCGTTATGACCGTCGATGAGCGGCGTTGCCGCAAGAATCCGATCGACACGGGCGGCGAAGTTGCTGTCGGCCGCTGAGACCATTCCCGATGCAGCCAGCAGGACGCCCAGCACCGCCACAGCGACGGCGCGACGTCCGATCTGTCGAACCGCGAAGGAAGGTCGGAGCATGGAGGTCACCGGGGGGATTACAAGTCGAGTCAGGATAATCGAAGCGGACGGAGTTATGGCGATGCCAGAAAGGCAATCAACGCCGGTTCCACCACCTCGGGGCGCTCGAGGTGCGGCAAGTGGCCGGCATCCGCCACCGACAGGAACTCGTGCTCGCCGAGTGCCTGACGTACCTGGACATTCTGTGAATATGGAGTCGTGTGATCCTGCTCGCCCCAGATCAGCAGCACCGGCCGCCGCTGCGCTCCTACGGCTTGGTACGTGGGCATCGGGTCGCGCGTAATGACGTGGCGGAGGGTCGAAAGAATCGCGCGACCGAAGCCGCAATAGCGCATCTGTTCGCGATAGCGGTCCGCCCACTCGGGAAACCGTTCCGGATGCGCGAAATCGCTCGATTGACCCGCCGCCATGCCGGGCAGTACCGCAACGCGGAACAGGTACTCGCCAACGACCGGCCATTGCAGCATTCCAGGGTCACGCGTACTGGCCATCGGATCGAGCAGCACCAGCCGACGTACGCGCTCTGGATGCGCCACGGTGTAAGCCGCGACGATCGGCCCACCCATCGACAACCCGACGAGGTCCACCGGTCCCTGCACGTCGAGCGCAGTCAGCAGTTCGTCGATCTGGCGCGTGAAGCGTGCAATGTCGTAGTCGCCGCGTGGGCGGTCTGAAGTTCCGCGGCCGTACAGGTCGAAACGGATGACACGATGTCCCGCGGCCACGAGTGCCGCGAAGGTGGGATCGAAGATGTACGACGGCACCGAGAAGCCGTGAACCAGCAGCACCGGCGGCGCCGTCTCCGGCCCGGCCATTTCGTAGTGCACCAGTCCCTCACTCAACTGCACGTTGGCGCCAGTGGTACCGGATCGCGCGGCGGCGTTCAGGGCATGCCACTCGGAATTGCGCACGACCAGTGGCAGCGCCACCAGGACGACCAGTAACCCGATCAGCACACGCCAGTCCAGGAGTCTTTTCATGCTGGTGATCATCGTCGATCGGTCACACGAGCGATAGGTCGATGGGATCCCCGCGACGCGAGGACCATCGCAGGACCGTATGATGCTGCCGCAGAATCGAGATCATCACGTGGTGCAGCCGGGATCTTGTCGATGAACCTACGCCGTCTCATGGAACCCGTCCGCAAGCTGGAATGGACAAGGATCGGAATCGAACTGGCCATCGTCATCGTCGGCGTCTTCATCGGCATGCAGGTTTCGAACTGGAACGTCGAGCGGGCTATCAACGCGCTCAGCGGACGTTCGATCGAATCGAACCAAGCGCTGCTGGTCAGCGCGTATCGTGCGACCCAGTACAAGCAGAAAGCGCGACGCCGGGCGACGTATGACGAACTCGTCTCGACCGGCACCCTTGGCCTGATCGAGAGCCAGACGCTGCGCAACACGGCCTTGCGGGTCTACAACTTTCCCACGTTGGAGAACGTTGCGAGGGAAGGCATGCAGTCGCGTTATCGGGAGGCGTTCCGGATGACCCTGCCGAACGACGCCCTCGTGTCACTATTGCGCCTGCGCATCACGGACATCGAAACGCGACTGGCCGATTTGACCGGCAACAACAGAGACGTCATGCAGGGCCTGCAGGCGATCGCGAATGAATGATCGAGGCCCGGATCAGGATCAACGAACGGCTTCGCAGAACCTGCTGCGTCCGCCGTTGGCCCTGAGCAACCCGACGTAGTACCCCGCCATTTCGCGTGCTCGCTGCTGCTCGGGCGGATCGTCGGCCAACAGAGGCCGGATCGAATCCACCCATGCCGTCGCGCACTCGTCCGGGGGACGGACGGAGTTCGAGCATGCGATGAACGCCTCGAAGGCAGCCTGATAGAGCAGGAATTGTGCACGGGTCATCGGGCCGCCGTGGCCGGGAATCGCTACTTCGAAAGGCATCGCGGCCACTTGCTGCAACGCGACTTTCCAGCCTTCCGGACAGGCGGTGTCCAGAAACGGCGCCGGCAGGGTGACGAGATCACCGAGCACGGCCACCCGACTCTGCTCGTCATAGAGCCAGACGTCGCCGGCCGTCGCGGCATCACGCGCCAGGTTGAGCCGCAGTGGGCGGCCACCCAGCGTCATCGTGCCCGACCCGGAGATCACCTGGTCCGGTTTCAGGGCCGCTCCGTGCTGAATCGTGAGCAGGTCCCCTCGAATATCGTCACGGGTTTCCTGCGGAATCTGCGGATCGTCGAGATATCCTGCCGATTCCTTCACGCTCGTCGGAAAGAAACCCGTGAGCGCACCGACGATCGCATCGCTCGCATACACGCGCAGGCTCGGATATGCCGCGCGCAAACCGGGGTTGCCACTGACGTGATCCAAGTGCCAGTGCGTGTTGACGATTGCAACGATTTCCTTCTTCTGCGCGTGCGCCAACGCAAGGATCGCGTCGCGTTGCCAGGCGTGGCGGCCGGTGTCGACAACGATCAGGCCAGCCGGGGCATCGAAGATCACAGAGTTTCCGTCCGGTTGGCGGTTGCGCGGGATGCCGCCAGGGACCATCCACACGCCCGTTGCCACGTCCTGAGGCGCGGGCGCCGCGATTGGATTCGTGTCTGGCCACCCAGGAGTGCAGGTCCCGAGCGCGGCCAGCGTGATCCCGATGCGAGTCCAGTGCTTCATGGGCGACTCCGGTGGCAATCCTACAGCCGTCGGCGGCTGCTCTTTGACAATTAGACCTGTCGGATCTATGCGCCTGACCGTCTGAGTCCGTTAACACCTACCGAAGGCGCTCCCGACAACAATAACTGTCGAGCGTAAGCACACCCGTAGTGGCTAGGCCCAACGGGAAAGACAAACCAGCACCCCATTTGCGCGTGCAGGTTGCTGACTGTCGGAACAGTAGCGTGGCCAGGACAGGCAGGGACATCCCCCGAGTGGGTGATTCCGGCGCGGACCCGGAGTTGGGCTGGGCCGCCTGCACGGTGTCGAGGATCCGAATCACGGGATTGGAGTCTGTCCCGGAATGTCTGCTTGTGGCTGCTGGCAAGGTCTCGAATCGGTCGAGGCCGTGTGAAAACGCCGCTGCTAATGACCTTATAGCGCGAGCTAGCGAAGAGACGCGAGCGCGCGTCACGCCCGCATCGCCGCGATCAGCGGCTGCACGCCGAGGATCTGCATCACTCGCTTCAGGTTGTATGCCAGAACCTGCAAGCTCATCTCCGTTCGCACTCTCGGCAACGTCCTCGTCAGGAAGTGCGTCGCTCCCATCCACGATTTGAGCGTCCCGAACGTGTGCTCCACGGTCTGGCGGCGCAGCCGTCCGGCCTGCGGCATGCCGTCGATGCGTCGTTGCATCCGCTCGACCACGTCTTCGTGCTCCCAGCGGTTGATGCGTCGGCAGGTATCGGTCGTGCAGGCGCTGCGGATAGGGCACTGCGGGCAAGCGGTCGACCAGTACCGGTGGATCGTCATCCCGTGCTGGATCGAGGTGCACCGCCGCGTGGCGTACTTGCCCGCCGGGCAACGGTATCGATCGCGCTTTGCCTCGTACTGGAAGTCACGCTTGTCGAAGCGCCCGCTGGATGTCGAGTTCGAGGTCATTGGCTTTGGCACCAGCGCCTTGATCTGCGCCTGCTCGCACTTGAGGATCTCTTCGCCGCTGAAGTAGCCGCGGTCGGCGAGCACGGTCAGGTCCTGCGTGCCGAGCGTCTCCTGCGTCCGCTGCGCCATCGGGCTCAGCTGGTTGCGATCGTGGCCTTCGTTGCCAACCTCGTGCGTCACGATCAGATGGTGCTTGGTGTCGACGGCGGCCTGCACGTTGTAGCCCACCATCCCCGTGCCGCGGCCGCTGGTGGCCATCGAGCGCGCATCGGGGTCAGTCAGTGAGATCTGCTGATCCGGCGTGGCTTCGAGCTGGCGGCCGATCGCCTCGAGCTTCTTCATCTGGGCACGCACCGTCGCGAGCTTCTCCTTGAGGTGCTCGACCCGCTCTTCAGGCACAAGTGATGGGTCCCGGTCTGCGCGATCGAGGTCGGCGAGGTAGCGGGCGATGCTCTGGTCGAGCTGCTGTTGGCGGGCCTTGAGCTTGTGCGGCGTGAAGTTCTTGTCGCGGTTGTTCACCGCCTTGAACTTGCTGCCGTCGATCGCCACCAGCGCCTGCTCGAACAGCCCGATCTGCCGGCACAGCTGCACGAACTGACGGCAGGCCTGGCGGATGCCCGGGCCGTTATCGCGGCGGAAGTCGGCGATCGTCTTGAAGTCCGGCGCGAGCCGCCCGGTGAGCCAGATCAGTTCGAGGTTGCGCTGCGTCTCGCGCTCGAGGCGCCGGCTCGAGGGCAGGCGGTTGAGGTAGCCGTAAACGTAGACCTTGAGCAGCGTGCCGGGGTGATACGCAGGTCGGCCCGTCGCTGCAGGCTCTGCACCTTCGAAGCCGAGTTCTGCCAGGTCGAGCTCGTCGACAAACGCGTCGACTGCACGCACCGGGTTGTCCTCGGCGATCCAATCGTCCAGACGTTCCGGGAACAGCGTCGCTTGCGCTCGGCTCTCACCTTCGATGAACCGCTTCATCGTGCACTCCCTCGTGTGGCACGATGATATTCGCATAAATTACGCGATCGTTTTCACACAGCCTCGACCC
>JAPLSF010000239.1 GCA_026398785.1 Pseudomonadota bacterium
GAGCTGGTCGGTCATCTTCCCTGCCGCTTGGGTAGTGAACGACGAGAATCAAAAAGACGGCTAAGCATGTAGGTCCTGGAATGTAGGGCTTGCGGACGCGGGTTCGATTCCCGCCGCCTCCACCAGCAAGCGCCCCCGGCCGCAAGGCCGGGGGCTTTTTTCTAGTCAATCGCGACGACGTCGACCGGTGTGCCGTTCAGCACCGCCGTGCCCGTGAGCGCATCGACACGCCGATCGTCGATCAGGTCGTTGATGCTCACGCCCGCGTGAGCACTCGCGATGCCAAGCCGCACACCGGCGCGCCCGTGGCCCCAACCGTGCGGCAGGCTGACCACGCCCGGCTGAATGTCCGGCGTGATTTCCACAGCCACTTCGACCATTCCCACACGCGACGTGACACGCGCGATCGCGCCGTCAACGAGGCCCCGCTCTCCTGCGTCATCAGGGTGCAGCATGAGAGTGCAGCGCGGCTTGCCTTTCACCAGGCGCTGGCTGTTGTGCAGCCATGAATTGTTGCTGCGCACGTGGCGCCGGCCGATCAGCGACAGCGACGGCACGGGCTCGTCGAGCGCAGCTGCGGCACGGCCGAGATCCGCAACGAACATGGCGGGGGCGAGGTCGATGCGACGGTTCGGCGTCGCGAGACGACGGGGAAACGCCGCCTCGAGCGCGCCGAGGTCAACACCGTTCGGCGCATCGAGCAGGCGTCGCAGGGTCAGGCCCACCGGGCGACGATCGGTCGCGCGCATGAGCTTGCGCAAGGCGCCGAATCCGGGCAGCGCGCCCAGCAATTTCATCTTGCCGGCGTCGGGTACGCCGTAACGCCCCGTCTTGAGCATCCAGTCGAGCGTGCCGTCCGGACCGAGACGCCGCGCCATTGCGTCTTTAACCTTGAGCGACACGCGCCCCGACACGGAACCCGGCGCCAGGCGCAGTCGTTGCGCAATCTGCGCGAGGATCTCGTGATCGTGCAGCGAGCCCGCGGGCTTCGGGAACAGTGGCGGCGAATACTTGGCGACGTTGCGCACCGCGAAGCCACTCAACGCGATGTCGTAGTGACTGCGCTCGAGCGGACTGGTCGGCGGCAGGATGAGGTGCGCATGGCGCGACGATTCGTTCAGGTACAGGTCGATCGACACCATGAACTCGAGTTGCTCGAACGCCGTGTCGAGCTGTCCACCGTTGGGCGTGGACAGCACTGGATTGCCCGCGAACGTGAACAACGCGCGCACCTGTCCCTGGCCTGGCGTCGTGATCTCTTCCGCCAGCGCCGCCACGGGCAGCTCGTTCGAGAATTCCGGCAGCTTGCGCACGCGCGAGTGAAACCTGCCGTAGTGGCCGCGCGAGCCGTACGCGCGCGTCAGGTCCACCGCCGGTTCGGCGAACATCATGCCGCCTTCGCGATCGAGGTGACCGGTGACCGCATTGAGGCAATAGATGAGCCACAGCGTGAGGCCGCCGAACTCCTGCGTGCACGCACCCACGCGGCCATAGACGAGTGCGCGCGACTCGGCCACCAGGTCATGCGCAAGCGCAACGATCCGCGAAAGCGGCAGGCTGGTACGGGCCGCAAGCACCTGCGGATCAAACTCGAGGACGGCCTGGCGCAGGGCCTCGAGGCCGTCGACGTGAGGCGCGAGATGGCCCAGATCGATCCGTCCCCGCTTGAACACTTCATGCAGCAGGGCGAGCAACAGATAGACGTCCGTGCCTGGCCGGATGCCAAAGTACTCGTCCGCGATGGCCGCGGATTCGGTGCGCCGCGGATCGATGACGACGAACCGCCCTCCCCGCGCACGCAGCGCATCGATGCGCTTCTCGAAACCGGGGGCTCCCATGATCGAACCTGCCGACGCCACAGGGTTGCCACCGATGCAGACGAACAACTGCGTGCGATCGACGTCCGGCACGGGCATGAGGAACTGGTGCCCGAACAACGCCCATGACGCCACCATGTGCGGCAACTGGTCGACACTGGTGGCGGAATACAGGTTCTTCGTGTGCAGGGCGCGGATGAAATCGCCGATGCCGAGCATCGCGCCGAGGTTGTGCACTGTCGGGTTGCCGGCATAGATCGCGACCGCGTCGTTGCCGTGTCGTGCGCGGATGTCACCGATGCGCGCTTCGATCTCGTCGAATGCCGCGGCCCATGAGATCTCCTCCCAGCCGTCCGGCGTGCGCCGCAGCGGCGTGCGCAACCGGTCAGGATCCTCGTGCAGGTCCTTGAGTGCGACGGCCTTCGGGCAGATGTGTCCGCGGCTCAGGACGTCGTCGCGATTCGGCTTGATCGAGAGCACCTCGCCGTCGCGGTGCTCGACCATGATGCCGCACATGGCCTCGCACAGGCAGCAGGTCCGGTGATGCAATCCCCCGCTGGTCATCGACTGCACCTCTGCGTATGCGAAAGATCAGGCCGGCCAACGCCTCAACAGGGCGAGCCCCGCGAACAGCAGGAGCACCGCAAACCCGGCGGAGCCACCACCACTGTTGTTGTTCTTTTTCTGGCCGCACCTGGTGTTGCCGGTCACTGTGTCGCCCGCGAGGCTGTAACGGAAGACCGTGCCGTAGCTGCAATTGCCGGTACTGGTGGTGATGCCGACGAATACGCCGGACGCCGTCTCTAGCAACTTGCTCGACGGCACCGAGCCGTCCTTGCCATCGAAGCTGTAGAGACGCGAGAAATTGGTACCGGCCCGGTCGACCGAGAAGATCGTCCCGAGCGTGGTCGCAGTGCCCGCCGTGTTCACGCCGCCGGATGAGGTCACGCCGTAGAGCTTGCCGCTGCTCGCCACCATCAGTTCCGCGACCGGACGTGCGCCATCTGCACCCGCGAAGGAATGCAGCACGGTGAACGTGGAGCCGTCCGCCGGGATCGCGAAGATGACCCCGTTGCCATCGGTACCGCCCTGCGCGGCCGTGCCGTAGAAGAACCCGTCGCCACCGTCCAGCAGGCCCCCAAGCGGTGTGGCTCCGTCCGCGTTCTCGGCCAGCCCGGTCGCGGTATCTGTGGTCGTCGCGCTGAAGTGATGCAGGACCTGGAAACCCGTACCGTCGAATGCAATGCGGAAGACCGTGCCACGGCCGTTCGTGCCGCCCTGCGAGGCAGTGCCGTAAAACAAGTTATCGGTGCCCACCACGAGCGGACCCGTCGGCGCTGCACCGTCGACCGTCACGGTGAGGCCGGAAGTAGTGCTGGAAGTCACTGCCGAAAAACTGTGTAGCAACTTGAAATCGGTGCCGTCGCGCGAGATCTTGAAAATCGCCCCGGTGCCATTCGGACCACCCGCGCGTGTCACACCGTACAGGTAGCCGTCCGCTCCCTCGACGAGTTCCGCCTCCGGGTAGGCGCCGTTGGCGTTGACCGGGTTCGAATCCTGGTTCGTCGCCGTGACCGCCGCAAACCGATGGATGATCTGGAAACCGGTGCCGCCCGCCGCGATCTTGAAGATCGTGCCTGCCCCGTCGAATTGCCCAGCCTTGCCGAACTTGGTCGTGCCGTAGAGCAGGCCATCGCTGGCCAGCACCAGGCCGCCGGCCGGTGATAGCGCATCATCCGCCTTGAGTTGATACAGCGTGCGAACGTCAGAGCCGTCCAGCGTCGTGCGGTAAATGATGCCGCCGGTGACCGACGTGGCCGCGCTTGCGACACCGTACAAGGCGCCGTCTGCGCCTTGCACGAGGTTGCCAACGGGGTTCGAGAGGCTGAAAGCGACGATCGTCGAAACGGCTGGGGTCGTCTGGGCATGGCCGGCCACGGCGAAAAAGCCCAGCGCGACGAGCGCCAATGCGGAACGGATACGGGACATCGGATCGGTGACTCCGGGGCCCGGCGGACGGCCGGGCAAGCTGACTGGTCGTGAATTGTGCCGCACTTCGCCCCCTCCCGCCAAAGTGGGAGAATGCGCGCCCCTCCTGTGACAGCCCGCCCTTGATCCAGTTCCGGCAACTCACCCTGACGCGCGGCGTGCGCCGACTGATCGAGGCCGCCTCGCTGCAGATCCACGCCGGCTGGCGGGTTGGCGTCGTGGGCGCCAACGGCAGCGGCAAATCGAGCCTGTTCGCGCTCCTGCGCGGCGAAATCCAGAGCGAGGCCGGTGACTGCCTGGTGCCGCGCGACTGGCGGGTGGCATCGGTCGCACAGGAAACGCCGCCCTTGCCGCAGGCCGCGCTCGAATTCGTGCTCGACGGCGACGAGGAACTGCGGCGTGTCGAGCGTGCGATCGCAGCCGCCGACGCGGCGCACGATGGCCGCGCGCTCGCAGAGCTGCACGTCCGGCTCGAAGCGATCGACGGGTACAGCGCCCGAGCCCGGGCCGCCGCCCTGCTCGCGGGTCTCGGCTTCGGGACGGCGGATCTGGTACGGCCGGTCGCCGATTTCTCAGGCGGCTGGCGCATGCGCCTGAACCTGGCGCAGGCACTGGTGAGCCGGGCCGACCTGATGCTGCTCGACGAACCCACCAACCACCTCGACCTCGACGCCGTGGTCTGGCTCGAGCGCTGGCTCGCGGGCTTCCGCGGCACGCTGCTGCTGGTCTCGCACGACCGGGACTTCCTCGACGGCACCGTTACGCACGTCGCTCACCTCGAGCGCGGCGTGCTCACGCTCTACACCGGCAACTACAGCGCGTTCGAGACGCAACGCGCCGCGCGTCTCGCCGTGCAGCAGGCGATGTTCGAGAAGCAGCAGCGCGAGATCGCGCACATGACGAGCTTCGTCGATCGGTTCCGTGCGAAGGCGAGCAAGGCGCGACAGGCGCAGAGTCGCCTCAAGGCGCTCGACCGGCTGGAACACATTGCAGCCGCGCACGTCGATTCGTCGTTCGATTTCGAATTCCCCGAGCCGCTGCGTGCGCCGGATCCCCTGCTGACGCTCGAAGACGCGGCACTGGGCTATGGCGACCGCGCGGTCGTGCGCAACGTGCAGCTGACGCTGCGTCCTGGCACTCGACTCGGCCTGCTCGGCCCGAACGGCGCAGGCAAGTCCACGCTGATCAAGTCGCTCGCCGGCGGACAGCCACTGCTCGCAGGCCGACGCGTCGCAGGCCAAGGGCTGGCAACGGGTTACTTCGCGCAGCACCAGGTCGAACAGCTGCGCGGTGACGAGTCACCGCTGCGCCATCTGCTCCGGCAAGACCCGCGGTCGCGCGAGCAGGACCTGCGCAATTACCTCGGCGGTTTCGACTTCCGCGGCGAGATGGCCGACGCGCCGGTCGAACCGTTCTCCGGCGGCGAGAAATCCCGGTTGGCGCTGGCTCTCCTCGTGCGCAAGCGGCCGAACCTGCTGCTGCTCGACGAGCCCACCAACCACCTCGACCTCGAAATGCGCCATGCCTTGACGCGGGCGCTGGCCGGTTACGAGGGCAGTCTGGTGCTCGTGTCGCACGATCGTGCGCTGCTGCGCACCATCTGCGACAGTTTCATGCTCGTGGCCGACGGCCGCGCCGTTCCATTCGACGGCGATCTCGAGGATTACCTGGCCTGGCTGACGGCGCGGCGTGAATCAGCACCGCAGGACGCAGCCGCCACGGGCACGGCCGAATCGAAAGAGAGCCGGAAGGCACAGCGCGAGACAGCGGCCGCGGAACGTCAGCAGAAACTCGCACGCCGTCGTCCGTTGCTGAAGGAGTCGACGCAGCTCGAGACCCGGATGTCAAAGCTCGAGGCCGAGCGCAAGACACTCGAGACCAGACT